>JAJKIB010000058.1 GCA_021154745.1 Mycobacterium sp. | reverse complement strand
GCTGCTCCGGCCGCGCCGAGCGTGCGGACCAACCGCGGACCGGGGACCAACAACGTGCCGTCGGCTCCTGCTCCGCAGGCGCCGCCGCCCGGACCGGCTCCCGCGCCGGAGGTGCCGGTGGTCCCGATTCCGCCGGTCATCCCGTTCCCGCCGTTCAACCCGTTCCCGACATTGCCGACGTTTACGACTACAGTAACGACGACGCCGGCCACAACCACCACTACGACGACGCCTACGACAACGCCGACAACGCCGACAACGACGTCTTCTGAGACGACGACGTCGAGTTCAACGCCCACCACGATTCCGACGTCGCAGTCGCCGCCTCCGATCATTGAGAAGTCGGCGCCGCCGGCGTCGCAGGAACCCGCGTACACGCCGCCGGCCGTAGCACCTGCGTACACGCCTCCGGCCGTGGCGCCCGAGCCAGCTCCGGCACCTGCGCAAGCCCCGGTGATCGAGGCCCCGTCGAGTGGCGGTGGATCATCAAGCGGCAGTGGCGGTTCCGGTCAGACGCCCGTGACAACGATTCCAGTGTCGCCGTAGACAGACTCCGCCGGGAGCCGCGCGACTGTGGCTTTCGTCGTGGTTCTGCACCGTCGCGACGAACACCAGTTAGGTGGAAATCGTTGTGTTGTCGGCACTTTCAGGGCTGGCCAGGCTGAAGCTCAGCGCGCCGGCGAGACGATGCCGCGCTCAATGTGTCCCTTCGCCCGCAAGGAGCGGATTCCAGCAGCCGCCTAAGACTGGATCAGTGCGGGGTGGCGAACCCCGACGGCGTGGTGAACGTAAAGGGCGGTGTGGCTTTTGATGTCACCGGTTGCTCCGGCGGAGTCGTGGTCGTCGCGGTTTCGCCAAGCGTCGCGTCGGGGCCAGAGATGGCCGTGCCGGTGTTGGCTTGATTCTGGGCAAATCCGACGCCCAGAAGGACCATCGCCACGAAGGCACTTGCACCCGCAACGGCCGACAACTTCTTGAATTGCTGTGATCGAAGCATTGAACACTCACTCCTGATTAGAAGTCCCTCACTACTTCCAACTGAGCCGGTCATCAAAGATGAGCTCGACTAATAGATACGAACGCGGGTTACCCGGATAAATTCCGACGCAGCGCGCCGATACCGAAAGCCGATGTTCCGGCCTCGCGGCGGGGGTCTCAAACCCCGTGTCCGAACTGCCACAGCGATATGACGGAAATCGCTGATCAGCGGTGACACGATACTGGCGTGGGCGACAAGGGGGACCGTCGCGGTGCCGTGACAGCAGCGGGACTGCTGTGTGGGTCGTGCGGCATGGAATTGCCGCCGGACTCACGGTTCTGCAACAAGTGCGGCGCGCCGATCAGCCCAGCCCCCACAACGGCGGAGTACAAGCAGGTGACGGTGCTGTTCGCCGATGTGGTTCATTCGATGGACATCGCAGCTGCCGTCGGTGCCGAACGGCTGCGCGAGATCATGGCCGAACTGCTGGACCGCTCCACAGCCATGGTCATGCGCTACGACGGGTCCCTCAGTCAGTTCACCGGCGACGGCATCATGGCGGTCTTCGGCGCGCCGATAGCGTTGGAGGATCATGCTGTTCGCGCCTGCCTGGCGGCTCTCGGCATTCAAGAGGAAGCGAAGCCGGTCGCGGCAGAGGCCCGCGATCGCGACGGTATCGACCTATGGCTGCGGGTGGGCCTGAACTCCGGTCAGGTGATCGCCGGTGAGATCGGTTCTGGCTCTTACGGTTACACCGCGATCGGTGAGCAGGTCGGCATGGCTCAGCGGATGGAGTCGGTGGCCCCGCCGGGTGGAGTGATGCTCAGCGCTGCCACCGCGCGATTGGTTGATGGCGCGGCGACCTTGGGCGAGTTTGAGTTGGTTCAGATCAAAGGTGCCGAGGAGCCGGTGCGCGTCCGCCGTCTGTTGAGCATCGGCGAACAGCATCGCGTCGGGCGTGCTGAGTCGGATTTGGTCGGTCGGCGCCGGGAGATATCCGCCGTCGAGGGCTTGCTGGAGCACGCGATCGATGGCCACGGCGCAGTGGTCGGCGTGGTGGGGCCACCCGGCATTGGCAAGAGCCGTTTGATGCGGGAGGTGGCGGCGATGGCGCACCAACTGAGGGTTGAAGTGTTCAGCGCCTTCTGCGAGTCGCACGCCAGCCAGGTGCCCTTCTATGTGGCCGCGCAGCTGTTGCGCGCGGCCACCGGGGTTGGAGGTATGGACGCGGAGGTCGCGCGGCATCGAGTGCGCGAGCGAATGAGTGATGCGGACCCGGAGGACTTGTTGCTCTTCGACGACTTGCTCGGCATCGACGATCCGGATGCGGTTATGCCTCAGATCGACCCGGATGCCCGTCGGCGGCGGTTGAGCGCTCTGGTGAATGCCGCGATGTTGGCCCGCGAAACCCCGGCCGTCTATGTCGTCGAGGACGCCCATTGGATCGATGAGGTCAGCGAATCGATGCTGGACGATTTCTTCAAGGTGATCCCGCAGACGCCCTCGCTGGTGTTGGTCACCTACCGACCCGAGTATCACGGCGCATTGGCTCGCGTGGCCGACGCCCACACCGTAAGCCTTGCGCCGCTGAGTGATTCAGAGACCTCGGCACTGGTTGCACATCTCCTCGGCCCCGATCAGTCCGCCGATGCACTGGGCCGCGGAATCGCCGAGAGGGCCGCCGGTAATCCGTACTTCGCCGAGGAGTTGGTGCGCGACTTGGCCGAGCGCGGTGTGCTACGTGGCGAGCCTGGTGCGTACACCTCGGCGGCCGACGTGAGCGAGGTGAGCGTGCCTGCGACTTTGCACGCGACCATTGCCGCGCGCATCGACCGGCTTGCTCCGAAAGCCAAGCGCACGCTGAGCGCAGCGGCGGTCATCGGCTCCCGGTTCGGCCTCGACCTATTCACGGCGCTGGGTGTCGAGCCGGTCGTCGACGAACTGGTGGCGGCCCAGCTCATCCATATCACCCGACAACCGGAGTATGTGTTCCACCATCCGCTCATTCATTCGGTCGCCTACCAAGCACAGCTCAAATCGGATCGCTCCGAATTGCACCGACGGGTGGCCGCCGCAATCGAAGCTCGCGATCCGGAATCGGGCGACGAAAACGCAGCGTTGATTGCAGAGCATGTGGAGGCCGCCGGTGATCTGCACGCCGCCTACGGCTGGCACATGCGCGCGGCCACGTGGGCGACCAACCGCGACATCTCTGCGGCTCGCCGGAGTTGGGAGCGTGCCCAAACGATCGCCGACGCATTGCCCGCCGATGACCCAGGCCGGCCAGCCATGCGCATTGCCCCGAGCACCATGTTGTGCGGGACCGGCTGGCGCGTCCACGCCAACATCGCCGATGACCGCTTTGACGAATTACGGGAGTTGTGCGGCACCCTCGGGGACAAGGCGTCACTGGGAATCGCGACGGCAGGGTTGGTGGTTGGCTACGCGCATCAAGACCGGGTGCGCGAGGCGTCGCAGCTGGCATCGGAAGCCTGGGCGCTGGCGGAGGCGGTCGGAGACGCGACCTTGACAGTGGGACTGTCTTTTCCGCTGATCTACGGCAAGATCGAGGCCGCCGAGTGGTGTGACGTGCTGCGATGGTCACAGACCGTTATCGACCTGGCCGACGGTGATTCGACGAAAGGCAATTTCCTCGTCGGATCGCCGTTAGCGCTCGCCTTCGTGTCACGCGGCATGGCCCGTTATTTCCTGGGGCGTCCCGGATGGCTAGCCGACCTGCGGCACGGCCCGCCCATGGCCCACCGCGCTGACCCCGCGTCCTACGCCGGGGCTGTCAGCTATGTCTACTTGCTGGGGATACCGTTTGGCGTGCTGAGGCCCGACGATCGTGCGCTGCACGACATCGAGGATGCGCTACGGATCGCCGAGCGATCCAGTGATGACGTCGTGGTGGGCTTCCTCCAGGGGACGTTGGGACTTGCGCTGATGCATCGCCAAGAAGCTGCGGAGCGCGACCACGGACAAAAGCTTGGGACCGAGGTCAGCGAAGTGTTCCGAAACCGAGGGCACAACCTATGTGATTTGCCGATCGTCGAGATCTACTTGGCGCGGGAAAAGGCTAGGCGTGGAGACCGCGATGACGCCATCCCGCTCATGCGTGCCGTCGGCGACCATCTATTCCTCGACGGACGACTGCCGCTGTGGGGCGTCCCTGCGACGGGTGTTCTGGTGGAAACCCTGCTCGACCGCTGCGCGGCGGGTGACATGGCCGAAGCCGAGGCCGCGATCAAACGATTAGCGGAGGCGCCAGCCGATGAGGGTCTGGTGGTACGCGAGATCTGGCTACTGCGGCTGCAAGCTCTGCTGGCGCGGGCTCACAGTGACGATGTCCGGTATCGCGAGTACCGGGGTCGCTACCGCGACATGGCGAAAACGCTTGGCTTCCAGGGCCATATCGCTTGGGCACAGGAAACGCCGTAACGACCTCACACGCCAGCAGGTACCCGCGTCGCCGTCTTGCGCATCTCCTGCCGCAGCGACGTGACTCCGAACTTCCAACTGAGCCGGCCATCAAAGATGAGCTCGACTAATAGATACGAACGCGGGTTACCCGGATAAATTCCGACGCAGCCCGCCGAAGGTGACGGATCCGGCGACCTTGCCGATCGCGGAGGTGTCGCCGCCGGTCATTGAGAAGACGGCGCCGCCGGTGACGCAGGAACCTGCGTACACGCCGGCTCCCCCGTACACACCAACGGCAGCGCCGGCGTACACGGCGCCGGAGCCTGCGACCAGCCCTGGCACCTGCGCCCAGCCCCGGTGATCGAGGCACCGTCGAGTGGCCGTGGATCATCAAGCGACAGTGGGAGTTCCGATTCGACGCCCGTCACGACGATTCCGATGTCGCCCTAGTCAGACTCCAGGTCATCTTCCCGAAGCCACCGCCAGCTCGTGCCGGATGGTTTGACGCCACCGTCAGCGCGGGTATGCGAGGTTGATGGAACGGCTAAGCGGGCTCGACGCCAGTTTCCTCTACGTCGAATCTCCCAACGTGCCATTGCACGTGTGCTCGGTGGTCGAGTTGGACACATCAACCATTCCCGGCGGTTACAGCTTCGATCGACTACAGAACGATTTGGCGTTGAGAATCAAGGCTTTGCCGGAGTTCCGTTCGAAGCTCGCCGACAGCCAGCTGAATCTGGACCACCCGGTGTGGGTGGAGGACAAGGACTTCGACTTGTCTCGGCATGTGCACCGCATTGGCCTGCCGTCGCCGGGAGGCCGCAGGGAACTGGCCGACGTGTGTGGGCATATCGCATCGGTGCCGCTGGATCGGAGCAAGCCGTTGTGGGAGATGTGGATGATCGAGGGGATCGGCGGCACGGATGCACAGGACGGCGGCCCGCTTGCCATGATGATCAAGGTGCACCACGCCGCCGCGGACGGCGTGACGGCCACGAACCTGCTCAACCAGCTGTGCAGCCTGGAGCCCGACGCGCCGCCTCCTGAGCCGGTGGAGGGGCCAGGGGACGCCACTCCGCTCGAAATTGCCGCGGGGGGACTGGTGAGGTTTATGACCCGTCCGCTGCAGATGGCCAAAGCGGTGCCGGCGACCGTGTCGACGATCGTGGATACCGTGAGTCGGGCGATCACGGGCAAGGCCATGGCAGCACCGTTCACCGCGCCGCCGACGATGTTCAACGCCGACGTCACCGCCGAGCGCAACGTCGCGCTGGCACAGCTGGACTTCGAGGATGTCAAACGGGTGAAGAACCGGTTCGGCGTCAAGATCAACGACGTGGTGTTGGCGTTGTGTGCCGGTGCGATGCGCGAATTCCTGTGTGATCGGGGAGAGTTGCCGGACAAGCCGCTGGTGGCTGTGGTGCCGATGTCGGTGCATGACACGTGTGATCGGCCGGGCCGCAATCAGGTGTCGGGGATGTTCGTCAACCTCCAGACTCACATCGAAGATCCGGGCGAGCGGCTGCGGGCCATCACGAAGGCGAATGCCCGTGCAAAGGAACACAGTCGAGCCATCTCTCCGACGCTGGTGCTCGACAAGACAGAAGTCGCCGCTCGCGGGGTGTTGGGTTTCGTATTGGGCCTGGTGGCTCATACGCCGCTGAGTCACACCCCGGTCCACAACCTGATCGTCTCGAATGTGGCTGGGCCGCAGGAGAAGTTGTATGGCTTGGGTGCCGAAATCCAAGCGCTGTATCCGCTTGGCCCGATCTTTCACGGTTCGGGGCTGAACATCACGGTGATGTCGCTGAGCGGCAAGCTCAACATCGGCATCATTTCGTGTCCACAATTGGTGGACGACGTGTGGCCACTCGCCGACCGCTTCGAGACGGAACTAGGCGCACTTCTCTTCAGTCGCATCCCGCCTGGTGGCTGACCGCGCAGGATACTTCGGCGGCTCGTTGTGGGTGGCGTGTCTCCGTGGTCAGCGGCTCTACCGGATACCGGTCACCGCTGTCGGCTCATTCGCCGATCCGGTAGCACTTTTTGTCGGACAGTACGGGGCGACTGCGCACCGTCGCCGCCGCACCGGATGGCTCGCTGTGGTTCACACCAGCAACCGCGACGGTCGGGGAAGCCCGCGCGACGGCGACGAACAGATCCTGAAGTTCCGGTTCTGAGCCTGCCACCTGCGCCACGGCAAGCGATTTCATTGGGACGGAACCAGCACGGCCGACGGCATCGCGGTCTTCACCCTGCTCAACGTGATGGTGTGCCGCCCGACGGGCACCGCGACCGACGGACCGGCCGGCTGACCGTCGATCACCACCGTCGCCTCGGATGGCAGTGCGGTGAGCGTGACGAGAGCCGGTGTGTCGGTGATGATGTTGATCGCCGACGCGGGCAACGACGCAAGCCCGGCTCTGGCGACGTCCACCGCGAGGCCGGCGACACTGGTGAGCTTCAGCGTCAGGTAGGGCAGCGGGTCGACAGCCGGCCCAATCCGCCACAAGTTCTCGGTGTACAGGCCGGGTGACAGGTCGAGGTCAGGTTCGAAGCCGCGACGCCGTCGGGTGGTGCGCGTCGGGTCCGGCCGCGCGTATGACCGCGCGTCGACCGACGCGATCGCCCCCCGGGTGGCCGTGGTCTGCGGGTCGGCGGTCAATTCCGACAACCACCAAAGTTGGTGTGGCCCAATGCCGAGATCATGCCGCACCAGCTGCGGATACCACGCGAAGGTGATGTGTCCGGGATCGCCCTGGCGAAGACCGGTGCCCATGTGCGAGATCGGATCGTTGAACTTATCCTCGAGCACCCACGCGATGTGGTCCTCGAACGGATAGACGCTGAACCGATAGCGATAGCCGAGCCGGTCGAGCTCGAGAACCTGCGGCAAAACCGATGTGATCGGCACAAGTTCGTCGAGCACGCCGTGGGCGATGACGAACGGAAGCCACCTCCCGTTGACCAGCAGTGGCCAGGTCTCGCCCTCTCGGGCGCAATGCGAGTTCGGGTCGAGGTCGGCGGGAATGTCGACGTCGGGCAGCAGTCGCACGCCGCATGTCGGCGGGCCGGCGAGAACGACCGCCTGGGCGAACACTTCTGGATAGGTCAGCCCGAGTTTGTATGCGGCATAACCGCCCATCGAGTAACCCGCGATCACCGTGCGGTTGGGATCGGTCCTGAGTTGTTCGGCCACCCGGGCCCAGACTTCCCAGACATCGAGCTCGCCTTCGTCGAAATACCAGCACGACGGCCCACGGGCCAGCGGCGTCGCCACCACCGAGTCGCGGCCGTCGCAGACTTGGTGCAGCAGGCGCGGGTCGATGGCGGCGAACTGGTTCTGGCCCAAGGCAAGTGAGTGCAGCAGCAGCGTCAGCGGCAGCTTGCGGCCGGGCGCATAGGTCGCGGGAAGACACACCGAGTACGGCTGCACCCGGCCGAGGAACTGCGGCTCGGTACTCAACACGTTGGTCTCGGCGACGCCCTGTCCCAGCTCGACCGAGGAGACGTACCACCGGGTCGAGGTGCCCCGCACGACCGGTTCATCGGTGGTCGCACGATCGGCAAGGTCCTCCCACGGCACGGCCAACGAGAACTGGGTCACGTCACCGTGGGTGAGCGCGGCGGCCTGCGCCTGGTCGGACCAGAAGTTGAGATGTGCCTTCTCCTGTTCATGGGTGCGGAAGGCGACGTTGTACACGTTCGGCTGGCCGGGCAGCGCGCCGCGGATGCCGGGGACGTCGGCGAAGCCGTCGCCCGCGTCGTTCGCCAGGCCGGCGACGAGCCGCACGGACCACGTGCCGGTGGGATCGACCAATGTGCGTGGGATCTTGGCGAGGAACGACCGCGACTCCATCTCGACCGAGTGCTCGATCGGCGTCGACGCGTGTGTCGTCAGGTCGATCAGCCGTGCGCCCGCCGCCGAGACGAGCAGCGCCAGATCGATGCCGGCAGAGCGGACCCCCGCGCCGGCCGGCCATTGGTCGGTGGCCACCTGCCCGCGGTCGGTGTCGAACGTGAACAGCGCGATCGGGACGGACGGGTCGAGCAGCGTGTTCCAGTCGACGCGCCACCAGGTGTGCGTTTCCGTGAGTCCGATGGCGACGCGGAAGATGTCGGCGCCGTTGCGGGCCGCGGCGCCGGAGGGATAGGTGTAGGTGCCGCGCGGGGGCGCCAGGCCGCCGGTCGGGATGTCGACGGGCACGCCGGTCGCCCCGTGGTCGTCGTAGAGGAAGTCGGTCCAGAACAGCGCGCCGCCGGCGAAGCGGCTGGTGCCGCAGGTGCGCGGGAACTCCTCGCCGAACGGCCAACCGGCGGGTGCGGGAAGCCGCGGCTCGGGCCGTCGTGCCGCGGGCGGAACCCCTTCGGGCATCCCATCGACGACCACGAGTTCGGAGGGCGGGGCAGGCGGCGCCGGTGTGACCGCCTGCAGAACAGCATCGGCGAGGTGCAGGCCGACGCGGACGGGCAACAGCGCTATGTCGACAAAAGACATGACTTCAACGTAAGGCGTGATCGATGATCAATTCTCGATTTACGGCGCTTCGAGCGACCTCGACGATGCTTTGCGCTTGCCGGCGTACTGGGGGTTTGAGTGTTCACCGGTGCGCTCCCATTTCTCGCTATCGACCGGGCACTCATCGAGTTTCTTTGGGTCGCCGCCGAATACCGTGTCGGTCGAGCGGCCGCGGGCCAACTCGTCGGGAAGATCCCATTTCTCGTCACGGTATGCATGATCAAGATTCAATTCCCACGGAAATGCCATTCGCTCCCCCCACTTAACGTCGCGTTGGCAATTAGCGGAAGACGCTACCGCACTATTCGGCAGGGCTGGGTAACTATTCTGTATAGACTGAATTGCGACTACACATCGTTCAAGAGTCCCTTCTATTGCCTCTTCGGACGCTCAGTCCTACCGTCTATCTGAGCTTCCAGAGAGGGGCGAAGACATGACAGCGACAACGCCGGACCAGCCCGAAGAATTCGTTTCTGAACGCGTCGCGGGCGGAATGCTTCCTCGCGTCCTCAACACATTCGACATGGTCGCCATCTTCGTCTCGATCGTCCTGTTCATCACCAATGCGGCGGTCATCCAAAGCGCCGGACCGGCAGCCTTCGGCTGGTGGATCATCGGATTCCTGGCCTTCCTGATTCCCGGTGCAGTCGTGACCGGTCAACTGGGCCGCATGTTCCCGGGCGAGGGTTCGATCTACCTGTGGACCCAGAAAGCTTTCGGACCGTTCTGGGGTTTTTTCGCGGGCTTCTGCGCGTGGTGGCCCGGCGTGCTCGTCATGGTTGCCACCGGCACCGTCGTGCTCAGCTACCTCGGCTACGTCTTTCCGTCGACGATCGGCGCGGCCAGCGTGCAATGGCAGGGCGTGTTGATCATCGGCTTCATCGTGCTATCGGCTGTGGTGGCCAATCAACGCTTCCGGCTGACCCAGAACGTCGTCAACGTGGTGTGCGTCCTATACGCGTTGGCGATCGGGCTCGTCGTTCTCGCTGGCGTAGTCCATGTGCTCAGCGGTGCCGCCCCGGCGACCGACCCGACTGACTGGTCGGCGTGGGCTCCGTCGGCTGACACCGGGATCAATCTCACCAATTGGAGTTTCTTCGGCCTGGTGGTGCTCGCGCTTCTCGGGGTGGAAGTGCCGCTCAACATGGGCGTTGAGATAAAGAACGAGCGCTCGATCACGCGCTACCTCGTGTGGGGGTCGCTGGCCGTGATGCTGGCGTATCTACTCGCCACGTGGGCTGTGATGGTGACGGTGCCAGCCGCCGACGGGCAGTCGGCTCAGGTGACTGCATTGGCGAGCGCGGTCGGCGCCACGCTGGCCGGCTGGTTGGGCAAGGTCGTCGCGATCCTGCTAGCCGCCTTCTTTCTGTTCATCACCGTGGTCTACAACTTCTCTTTCGCCCGACTGGTTTTCGTTTCCGGTCTCGACCAGAAGCTGCCGGCGGCCATGGCCAAGGTGAACAAGCACAAGGTGCCAAGCAACGCGGTGTGGGCGCAAACCGTCATCGCGTCGCTGTTCGCTTTGCTGGCGTTTATCGTGTTGCCGTCAATCGGCGTCGGGGGAGGAGCCCCGATCGAGACCCAGACCAAGGCGTACGACGTGCTTCAGGCGGCGGTCACCGTGATCTGGTGCATTTCGATGGTGGTGCTGTTCGTTGACGTGGTGATCATCATCAGGCGCTTCCTTCCGCGGTACGAGGAAACCAAGCTGGCGCGTCCGGCGGTGTTCTACACCTGCGCGGTGATCGGTGGTCTCTC
>JAJKIB010000057.1 GCA_021154745.1 Mycobacterium sp. | reverse complement strand
GCCACACGCTGCCCCGGACCCGCCCCCCGACCGACCAACACCCGCGCCAACCGATTCGACGCCTCATCCAACTCCCGATACGTCAAACAACGACCCTCAAACGTCAGCGCCACCGCCTCCGCATCCCGCACCACCTGCGCGGCAAACAACGCCGGAATCGACACCGACGCCTGGGCCGGCTGCGTCAACACCGCCCGGTTACCCCAGACGTCCAGCCGGGCGTACTCACCCCCATCAAGCAGATCGATCGACGACAACGCCCGTCGCGGGTCGGCGGTCATTGCCACCAAGACCCGCCGCAACATTTCCGCTAGCTCGGACGCATCGAAATTCGATAGTGGATGCCCGGCGCCCAACGTGCTGAGAAAGAGCTGGTCACCAACGCCGGAGAAGACCAATCCGAAGCCGCCGACGAGGCCGGAGTTGGTCATTGTCGCCGATGCCGCAACTCCACCGAAGTCCAGAGAAAATGCAGTCGGAAAGAAATCGACGGTCACCCTCTGCGCTGTCTGCTCTTGGCCGCGCTGGGCTTTGCGCTCAAGGGCTTGCACCGGAAACCTCTGATGCTGCACTGCTTCTCGTATCCGCGTGTCAACCTGCTCACAAAATTCGGTTACCGTAGTGCCCGGCGCAACCCTCAACACCAGCGGCACGACCCCGGCAACCATCCCTGGCAACGTCTTGGTCTCCGGGCGTACTCGCCTGCCGACTGGGAAGTCGAGCACCACCTCTGCGCCTTCGGCGCTCCACGCACTCACCAAGAGAGCGCATGCCGCGGTGATGACCGTTGATCGAGGCACGTTCCACGCGTGGGACAGCTCTTGAACACGGCCAAGGACCGTAGGGTCCAATTGAACCGGTGTAGAAAACTGATACGGGACGCGTTCTCCCGCGGCCTGTGGCAACCGGTAATGTTGCCCGCTTTCCGCTGGAAGGTTACTAGTCCAATAGACCCGATCTTCGAGATAATCTTCGGACGCTTCGTATTCTAATTCGCAATCAACCAAGTCCTGCAACGAGCCGAAGAAGGCGGGAGGCACGGGTTCGCCGGAAACAAGTGCAGAGTAGACAGATGCTATGCGGTTGCCAACAAGTGCGATGCCGGACGCATCTGCGACTATATGGTGTACGCACGCGAACAAGTAAATTTGCTGGGGCCCTGTCTCGAATAAGGCAAATTTGAACAGCGGGCCAGCGAACGACATAGGCGTACGTTGGATCGAATGTGCGATCCGATGGACTTCCTGGACGGGATGGCCCGCGCGGCTCAGGTCATAAAAGGCCGTCTCAACGTCGGGGTAATCGACCGCTTTTTGGAAAACCTGGCCATCCGCCTCGAAGCAGGCGACCCTGACTGGTTCGGCCTCTCGCACCACTCGACTAATCGTCCACTGAAGGGCTTCGCGGTCTACGCTGCCGTCAATTTTTACGAGTAGTCCGACCTGCCACTCGGTACTCGAATGACCCGTTTCGTCCGCAAGCCATATGTCTAGTTGTCCGCGTGTCAGCGGACGTGCGCGGTCATCGAATTCCATCCAGCTCCCCCACCGACTCCCCAAATCCGCTGCCACTGTTTCTGCCGATGGTGTGCACGGACGGGCTACTGATCAACAGCTCGGCCCGCCAACCTCTCGCGCAGGCTCTTAGGCCGAATGTCTGACCAATTCCGTTCGATGTAGTCCAAACACCCAGCGCGTTCGGCTTCGCCGTAGACCACCCGCCAGCCGGCTGGAACATCGGCAAAGGCTGGCCATAGGCTGTGTTGCTCCTCGTCGTTGACCAAGACGAAAAAGCTGCCGTTGTCGTCGTCGAACGGATTGTTGCTCACCGGCTCTCCAGACCATCTAATTGTCATCAATGGAACGCTTCCCCGACCTTACTCAAGCTTGCCGGGTCGGGCAGGGGTTTGGCAAATTTACAGGCGTGGCTCCCGCGCAGCTCAGTAAAGCAATTCAGCTATTGAGCACAGCCCAATCGCAATCGGTTAGACCCGGGTTTTTTGAGCATAATTGCGTTTCTAGCAAACATCACAGCCACGGGCTAACAAACGCTCGCGGCCAGCAGCGCTATTCTCATAACGTTGAGGCAGTCGGCCAGATGTGGGCCCGCGCCGATCCCCGCCAGCCCGCGTAGCCGATCAGCCAGCACGCCGCACGAAGTTTTCCATGAGATCGGCGGCCGCCGCAACACTTGCCGCGGGCTTCGTCATCCGGGTGGCGACATCGCGCGCCTGGGTGGCATAATCCGGGCCAAGGATCCGACGGAGGTCCTTGACCAGCGATTCCTGGGTGGTGGTCGAGAAGCGCCGGGCGGCACCGACTTTCAGTCGCTTGACCCGAACTCCCCAAAGCGTCTGATCGAGGTCCGTCGAAAGGATCAGCGTGGGGACCCCCGCACGCAGGCTCGCGGCCGTGGTGCCCGCGCCACCGTGGTGCACGACCGCACGGCAGGCCGGAAAGGTGGCCGCGTAGTTGACTGCCCCCACAACCTTGACGCGGTCTGTTCGGGGGACGTGCGTGAAGTCAGTCCCCGCAGAGCAAACCAGCGCCCGTTCGCCGAACTGCGCGCACGCCGCGGTGATCATGGCGAGCGTATCGGCGGCGGATTCCACCGACATGCTGCCGAACCCGAAGAATATCGGCGGTGTTCCCGCTGCCATCCATGACGCGACCTCTTCGTCGGCGTCCGTCGGCATGTCCATCGTCAGCGAGCCGACGAACGGCCTTCGGTCACTCCATTTGGACCATTCGGCAGCCAACCCGGGAAAGCAAACCTCGTCATAGGCTTGTAGTTCCAGCGCTCCGCGGTCGGCAATCCGTCGCGACGAGGGTCCTGTTGCCTTCGGCAGGCCCAGTTCACGGCGCTGAACGTTCTCGGTCTTCCTCGTCCCACGCCAGGTCAGCCACTGCTGCACCGTCATCACGGCGCGGCCCACCGGTGCCGGCAGGAACGGAAGCAACTGGCCGTTTGGCCTCAGCGGGAAGTAATGCAGCGTGGCCAGCGGAATGTCGTAATACTCCGCAACGTTGGCAGCGACCTCCTCGAAAACCAAGCCGGTGAACAGCAGGTCGGCTCCGTCCGCCAGCGAGGTCAGCGTCTTCCCCATCGCCTCCCAGCACTGGAGTCTGGGCTCCCAGGCTTCGCGCGACAACCGGGACACCTCCCGAATCTTCCAGAAGTTGCGGAAAAAGAACGTATAGAAGTTGCGGTGCGCGTCCAGAATGGACTGCAAATCCGGTCCGTAGGCGGTCGCTGCAAGCCCAGCCGATTCGACGAAGGCAACCAGGTCAGGCGGCACAGCCATTCGCACATCGTGGCCACGATGCAGCAGCTCACGGGCGACAGCGGCGCTGGGCTCGACATCGCCACGAGTTCCGTAGCAAGCCACCACAATTTTCATACGAGTCCTAGCCGTTCAGCCAACAAGCCCGAGGCGGGCTAAATCCTGCACATGATCAGCGGCGACCACAGCGCTGTCGGCGGGTCTGGTCATCCGCGTGGCGATCTCCCGAGCCCGGGCGACGTACTGCGGGGCGAGGATGGTGCGAAGGTCGGCAACCAGCGATTCCTCGGTCGTGTTCGAAAGACGCCGGGCTGAGCCAACTTTCAGTCGTTTGACCTGAGCTGCAAACAGCCTCTGATCGGCCCACGTCCAAAGGATCAGGGTGGGGACCCCGGCACGCAGGCCCGCGGCCGTTGTGCCCACGCCACCGTGATGCACGACCGCACGGCAGGCCGGAAAGGCGGCCGCATAATTCATCGTGTCCACCACCTTGACGTGGTCGAAATGGGGAACGTTCTTGAAGTCGCTCCAACCGGAACAAACCAATGCCCGCTCGCCCAATTCTGTGCAGGCTGCGCTGATCATGGCGAGCACGTCGGCGGCAGACTCGACCGGCATGCTGCCAAACCCGAAGAATATCGGCGGTGTCCCTGCGGCAATCCACGACGCAACCTCCTCATCGGACTCCGTTGGCAACTCCATCGTCAGCGCACCGACAAAGGGCCGTCGATTACCGAATCCCGCCCATTCGGCTGCCAGTCCGGGGAAGCAGACCTCGTCGTAGCCCTGGATCTCCAGCGATCCGCGTTCGGCGATCCGCCGCGGCGACGGGCTTCTCACCTTCGATAAGCCCAATTCACGGCGCTGTGCGTCCTCGCGCTTCTTCGTAAGGGGCCAAGCCAGCCACTCGGACGCCGACATTGCGGCGCGGCCCACCGGCTTCGGCAGGGCCGAGACGAGCTGGCCGTTGGGCCGCAACGGGAAGTAGTGCATCGTGGCCAACGGAATGTCGAAATACTCCGCGACGTTGGCAGCGGCCTCCTCTCCAAGCACGCTGGTGAACAGCAGGTCGGCCCCGTCGGCCAGCGACGTCAGCGTCCTAGTGGTCTCTTCCCAGAATTGCGTGAGCAGCTGCCAGTCTTCGCGCCCCAACCTGATCAGATCCCTGACCTGCCAGAAATTGCGGGACAATCGCGCAAAGAACTCGCGGTGCACGTCCTGCCATCGCCGCGTATCCGGTCCGTAGGCGACCGCCGCAAGCCCAGCCGATTCGGCGAAGCCAACCTGGTCGGGCGAGACAGCCATGCGCACGTCGTGTCCTCGGCACAGCAGCTCGCGGCCGATGACGACGTAAGGCTCGACATCGCCACGTGTTCCGTAGCTGGCCAGCGCGAATCTCATAGTGGGTCTTGACCTTTCACTTCCCGGCGCTAGACGACGTCAGGGCAAGGGCCATTATCCCTGGTTCTCGGACCGTCGGCTGCGCATTCGCCAATTGGCTTTGGCCGATCGTTCGCTGGCGGTTCCGAACGTAGGGGCGGGGCGGCGCGGCTGAAGTCGCACAGCCTCGCGTTACGTGTCGAGTGGATCATCCTGCGAGGCAAGGCGTCCCGCGACGACGGGATGCCGCTGCCCACCGATGCTGATGCGGAAGTTTTCAACTTGTCCACGGTAGCGGATGGTACGTTCGTGATTCTCACCCAACCCAGGCGAAGCTTAGGGCCATTATCTGCTGAGGGAGTTCGATCTTGGCTAACGGCGAGCTGACCGCGCGCGAGGCGGAAGGCGTTGTGTGGGACGTGATTGTCGTTGGCACCGGCATGGGGGGCGGGATGCTGGGCTATTCGCTTGCCCGATCGGGCCGCAGGGTGCTGTTCGTCGAGAAGGGCCGCTCGACGTTGCCTGGGGCGCCGGGAACTATTCGCTCTGCGATGCCAGAATTGGCCGCGCCGCTGGCAGGCCGTTCCGCAGAGGCTTACTACGACGCCTTGGCCCGATCCGGACGCTCAACCGACGAGATCGAAGACATCAGCGGGCGTTCGTCACGGCAGTTTGTGCCGGTCCTCGGCAGCGGGACGGGGGGGTCGTCGGCAATCTACGGCATGGTGTGCGAGCGATTTTTCGTTCGCGATTTCACTCCCCGGCAGGACTTCGGCGACCCCGGCGATTCCACGGTGCCGGATGCTTGGCCGATCACCTACGACCAGATGCGGCCATGGTACGAAGCGGCTGAGAAGCTGCTGGGAGTACGCGGCCAGCCCGACCCTCTGCGGCCGGAGGCGGCCGAGGTGGAACTGCCTGCGGCGCCACCGTTTTCGGCGGCCAACCAGCCGCTGGTCGACTATTTGGCCGGCCGCGGACTGCATCCCTACCACCTGCCGATGTCCTGTGATTACAACGATTCTTGTATAACCTGCACGGGCCACCTCTGCTACCAGCGCTGCAAGTACGACGCCGCCCGCAGTGCCGTATTGCCCGCCGTCACCGAGCACGGCGCCCGCCTGCTGACGGAATGTCGTGCCGTGCGCCTGGACGCGGACCGCACTCAGGTCCGGCAAGTGATTTGCGAGCACAACTCCGGCACGCTTGCACTAAAGGCCAAGGTGGTGGTGCTGGCCGCCGGCGCGTTGGTCACCCCGGTGCTGCTGCTCAATTCCCGTTCGGTCGAGTGGCCGCGCGGATTGGCCAACGGCTCGGACTGGGTGGGGCGCAACTTAATGCGTCATCTCATTGACTTGATCGAGGTCTGGCCGCAACACGACTGGAAGATCACGGCCCAGAACAAGGAGATCGGACTAAACGATTTCTATTTCTGGGAGGGCCAGAAATATGGCACGCTGCAGTCGCTCGGCTCGGTGCCTCCCATGGAGTATTTCACCAACCACCCCGGCTGGCCGTTCAAGGTGATGCGCCTGATGAGCCCGGCGGCGCGCCCGGTCTTCGAGCGGTTCTTCAGGGGCGGACTGGTGCTGGCTTCGATGATGGAAGATCTGCCGTATCTGGATAACCGCGTCCTGCCCTCCGATCGCCCAAGTCCGGACGGCCGTCAGCGGCTGCGACTCCAGTATCGTTTGCACGCCAATGAGATCGAGCGCCATGCGGTGTTCTTGAAACAGCTGAAGCAGGTGTTCGAGCCGTTTCGGACGATCTCCATCGG
>JAJKIB010000056.1 GCA_021154745.1 Mycobacterium sp. | reverse complement strand
TGTCGGTGCGCTGGCACTACCAGAGCCGCGAAGGCGGCCTGCCGCTGTCGCTGCTCGACAAGCTGGACCTCGCAGACCTCGAGCAGAAGTGGCCGCCGGTGACCATCCGGCCCGGCGACGTCATCGATCAGCTAACCAAGGATGCTGCCGATCATCTCGGCCTCGCGCCCGACATTCCGGTGGTGCAAGGCGGCGCGGATGCGTTCATCGGTGTGATCGGTCTCGGTGTGACAGAGCCTGGCGAGATGGCGCTGATCACCGGCTCTTCGCACCTCCATCTCGGCATCGCGGCAAACCCGGTTCATGGGCCCGGCATCTGGGGCACCTATATGGATGCGGTCTATCCCGACAAGCCGGTGATCGAAGGTGGTCAGACCTCGACCGGCTCTATCATCGCCTGGTTCAAGCGCCACTTCGCGGCCAACACTACCTTTGACGCGCTGAACGAGGAGGCCGCGAAGATCGAGCCGGGCTGCGAAGGACTGCTGGTGCTTGACCATTTTCAGGGCAATCGCACGCCCTATACCGATGCCCTGTCGCGCGGCGCCATCACGGGCCTGACGCTCAAGCACACGCCGGCGCACATTTATCGCGCGATCGTCGAAGGCATCTGCCTCGGCACAAAACTCATCGTGCAGAATTTCGGCGCCACATTCACGCCCAAGCGGATCCTAGTCGCGGGCGGCACCACCCGTTCGCCACTCTGGCTGCAGATCCATGCCGACACGATCGGCGCGCCGCTGGAGCTGACGGAAGTTCCGGATGCGCCTGCCCTTGGCTGCGCGATCTTGGCCGCGCATGGCGCCGGCCGCTTTGCCAGCATCGAAGAAGGCGCCAGGTCCATGGTGCACATCGCACACACCGTCGAGCCGAACGATGCTAATGCCAAGCGCTACGACACGTTGTGTCCGCAGTACCGCGAGCTCCATAACGCGCTCAAAAAGGTCCGTGAAACAAGATGAGTGCGCTCGCAAAGCGCCGGCTCGATGCTGCAATCTCTCCAGGCACGCGGCGGACACGCGGCCGGGTCGATCCGCGCTGGAAGCGGCACCACCGTAACGGCGCCAGAGCGTTGTGTCGGGGCGCCGTGTGACTTGGTTGCAGCTGCGAGGTTAGGGTTGCGAACAGCTGGCCTACCGGTGGGAGCGCCGCTCCAAGAGGAGTCTGCCTGAAATGCCCAGTGATACACAGACTCATGTTTCAGGAAGCGGCATGCAGGTCTGCCGAGGGCGTCGGGGGGCGCAAGGGAGATTCGCCGTAGTGGCCCAGTTGCGTGCCGGCGAACAGGTGCGGGAATGGCCGCGGTCGAAAGGCCCTCTTCCGCATTCGGGGAAGGAGCCGTGACCCAAGGATTCGGACGCCTCCTCGGAAAGTCGGCTGTGGTCACCGGCGCGGCGTTCGGCATCGGTCGGGCGACCGCCGAGTTCTTCGCGCGCGAGGGCGCGCGGCTGATCGCGACCGATATTCAGGGCGAGCCGCTGCTGGCGCTGGCCGATGAACTGCGGGACGGCGGGACGGAAGTCGAGACAGTCGTCGGCGACGTCTCGGTTGAGGAGGACGCGCGACGGATGATCGGGGCTGCGGCCGATCGCTTCGGCCGGCTCGATGTGCTGGTCGCCAACGCCGGCATCATCCCGCTCGGCGATGTGATGGAGGTGACCGCCGCCAGCTGGGACGACGTAATGGCCATCGACGGGCGCGGCATGTTTCTCACCTGCAAGTTCGCGATCGAGGCGATGGTGCCGACCGGCGGTGGCGCCATCGTCTGCCTCTCCTCGATCTCCGGACTGGCCGGGCAGAAGCGGCACGCGGCCTACGGCCCCGCCAAGTTCGTCGCTACCGGCCTGACCAAGCACCTGGCGGTCGAGTGGGCCGACCGCGGGATCAGGGTCAACGCCGTTGCCCCCGGAACGATCCGAACCGAGCGGGTCAAGCGGCTCCCGGAGGAGCCGGGCGGCTCCGAATACCTGGCGGCGATCGAGCACATGCACCCGATGGGCCGCATCGGCGAACCTGCCGAAGTCGCCAGCGCCATCGTCTTCCTCGCCTCCGACGACGCCTCCTTCATCACCGGCGCCGTGCTGCCCGTCGATGGGGGATTCTTGGCGCAACAGCGTCCGCAACGGTGAGCGCGCGAGCCACCACAGACGACTTCAGTCAATCCGCTCATGATTTGCTCCCACGGTTTGGGCGGTCCGACTTTCAACTTCGACTGCGGTCCTGGCCGCAAGACCCGCTCGATCGAGGGCGTCACGAATCGCCGCAAGCTTGGCCGAATCGGCCACCTTGTCGTCGATCGCCACCTTCAACAGTTCACGGGCCATCCGGTCGACGGCTTCCTCGATGCGCTGCCGCGCTTTTCGTTTCACTTGCGGAGCACGACCGCCGTGAACAGCTGGCCGTAGCTGATGGAGCCTTCGTCGTCGATCATCGGCGCCCTACTTGCGGTGCTCACCAAGTTTGCGGTCGTCATTGCTCCGCCTTCCTCGCGCTGGCGGAATCGGTGGAATACCGATACCACAGTCGGGCCGCGTGATCCATCGGCCCAGCCAGCAACACCGACACGAGTCGGCCCGGGAACGTCCACCAGGGCTGGATCGAGGGTCCGGTCGTGGCGTGGCCTCGGCGACCTTCGACAGCGTCGAAGCGATGGAGCGGAACAAGGACCTGTTGGACGGGATCAGAGCCACAGGCAGCCAGGAAGCAAGCGCAGAGGTGCTCGACGAGTGCGACTTCGAGTTGGCGGTCACACACCTGCGTGTGCCCGAGATGGTCTGACCGGCTCCAGGTGCCGCGACCGTCGTAAGCAGCTCGGGCATCTGGCCGACGAGGCTGCTTCCCAGTCCGGCGCCACAATCGCCGCAATGAGCCGCTCTTCAGGAGCTCGAGGCTTCTTCCAGCCTGCCTCGCCGGAGGCCGGCGAGCGGGGCTAGAAGCCGAAAGTCGAGCCACCTCGGCGGCGGCTGACGAGGTGCTCGGCTTAGTGACGTTCGTTCGTGTAAGCGGTCACCGACCGGTGAGCCGATCGGTGATCTCGTTGCCGACCGTCATGCCGTCGTGACGGTGGTCGGTCAAATTGCGGCACTCCCCGCATACCTGCGCTGAGCCCCGTGAGTTGTCCCCACACGCTCGGCCGATGACCACCATCACCGTCTTGGTGTGCACCGCCAGCCCGAACGGCCGCCTCCCCGGCGGCGGCCCATCCGTCCAGCCCTGCCGCACCATCGCCGTGGCAATCTGCTTGAAGTGCTCCTCCGGCTCCATGCCAGCCGACACCGCGAAGCTCATGTCCACCCGTCCCCGATATGGCGGCGCCCCTTGGTCATTGCACGACTCGAACAGGAACCCGCCCGTCACGTCGTTCAGCCGTGCCGTCCGGACGATCTGCCTCGCCGCCTCCACTACCTGGGCCATCGCCCGCTCGTCAGAGAGTGGTTCAGTCACGTTCCACCTCCCTCGGCCGCTCCGCTTCCGGATCGATGTACGCCGGGACACCGGGAATCCTAGTATCAATGTGCGGCAAGTGGATTGGGCCCAGACCTGGAATCTTGACCTCGCTGGGCGTAGTGATGTGCGGCTGTCGTCTGCCCTGCGCCAGCAGATCGTCCTGCGCCAGTGCCGCGCCGTGACCTGTGACGATGTGCGCCATGCTCCGCAGCGCTTCACCCCCCAGGTCGAAGTAGTGCGAATGATCGCGGAAGCTCAGCCCATCACCCCCGGGCACCTCGGCCTTGAAACGGACCGAGCCGAAACCATCACCGGCCGGATCGGTCCCTAGCCCCGCGTACCTACCGAAGGGATAGCCCAGAATTTCGTTCAACTCGTTCGACACACCGCCTCCCTCACCCAGCCAACTGATTGGATCCGACGACGCCGAGCCGACGTAGACGGTGCCGCTGTCGAGGTGAAAGTCCTTGGCGCTGTGCGCCAAATCCGTTCCCGGCGACCCAAGCGAGACCACGTCGTTAGCAGTCGCGCCGCTGGCTGCGAACGCGTCGGCCACCGTCGACGACCCATATGAATGCCCGAGCACCGTCACATGCGGCGGACTTCCGTCGTGCGTCACCCACAGCCCGTTGACATCTTGAGCCAGCCGCACTCCGCCCTGCCGTGCCATCAACGGCGACGCGACCCTCGGATCGTCGAAACCATCCGGGGTGTCGTAGCCCATCCACGCGATCACTGACAAGTCGTCGCCCGGATAGGCGGCCATCGACTGGTCGTACACATTGATCGCATCGTTGTGCCCGCCGGCCAGCCATCCGCTCGCGACGCTGCTGCCCGCCCCCGGGACGATCACGGCGATGTCCTGCGCGTGATCGGGGTCGCCGATCGCGATCGCGGCACTGCCCTTTCCGTTGAACGCCAGCGGGTCGTAGGCCCACAACAGGACGGGGCGCTGGTTGCCCGGGTCCGATCCCCGGTCGTGGTCGAGGCCCTGCTTGACCTGAACGGCGTTGCGGTAGCGTGCGGCGTCGTCAGCGCGGGTCAGGTCGTCGTTCATCACCGCGGTGTTGATCTGGTCGCGCAGCTCGGCGGGGATGCCGTTGAGATTGCCCAACACTGGCGGATGCTCGGCAATCAGCCGATCCCGCTCGTCCCGCATCAGCGAGTTCCACCATGCGTTGACTTCGTCGGCGTTGGCGCCGGGCGGCGGTTCCGGCTGCATGGCCATTCCTACTAACGCTGCGGGCAACTCGAAGCTACCAGCGTCGCGGGCGGCCAAGCGCAGCACCGGCCACGTGCGCACTCGTTTGAGCACTACTCGACGCGAATTCCGTGTGGGACGGCAGAGCGCGGATCGCCCACCGTCGTTCGCCTATCTGAGCCGAGGAGGCGGAGGCGACGCCAGGATTCGGGCGCCGAACTTCGGCGGTTTCTGCGGTCGAATGTGCAACGAGGCCCGATCAGCCGGCGCCCTAACCGGCGGCATATTTACGTGGGCACTCTGGCGACGATCTCGTTGGCGATGTTGACCGCCGAGTCCGCGGGGTCGGCGCTGCATGTGTTGACGTCGACAAGGACGTTGTTTCGTTGCGCCAGTGCCCGCCCGCAGGCCCAGCCGGGGGCGTTGGCGTTCTGCTGAGTTGCGGTGGTGCTCAGTGTGCCGTTCGTGTTGGATATCGGCCCCACGGCCCACAGCGACCCGGATTGGGTGTGGGTGTACTGGCGGCAGGCCGGCCACTGCTGAGCGGAGACGGTGAAGAAGGCGCCTGCTTGTTTGGCGGACGGAAACAACACCACTGCCTGCTGGACATAATGAGTGAAATTGTCGCCCTCCTGCAGTGTCTGGTCGCGCTCGGCGGTGTAACCGCTGCTGGCATAGACCTGGGCCTGCGCCGAGCCGTCGACCGCTAGGCACTCCTTGGGCTCCATCGTGGCGCTGTCGTCAGACATCGCGAAATGAGTCTTCGTGATCGTCATTTCGGTTGCCCCCATGGCGGTGTTGACCTGCTCGGGGCTAAGCAGCAACGCAGGCAGCGCGGTGTCGGCAAGAGGAGGCGCAGTGGTCGTTGTGGCCGTCGATCTGGTGGTCGATGTTTTGCTGCCTTGGTTGCTGCTGCTGCACCCGGCGGTGAGAATGCAGATGCTAGCGACGGCGAGTGCGGCTGTTAGTGGGCGCACGTGTTCATCCCCGTTCCCCGGCGTAACCACCAACCGATCAGCACGCGTGCTGCCCCTACAGCGTTACCGATTGGAGCTTGGGTGTGATGAACATATCTTCGCTCGAGGTGGGTAGGGCACGAGTTTGGTCCACATGCTGCGGTTACTTCACAACATCGTGATCCTCACCAACCGCAAGCCTCAGCGATCGAAGATCAACAAACTCTTCCCACCAAGGCGTGCCCGCCGTGCACGCCGCAGTTCGCCGCCGATCGCGGCCACTTCTCGGTGTCGTCCGGATTTGCGTCGCGGTGTTCGATATGAGCCGATCGTCATTTCGCCCTCACCCTGACGCTGCATACCGGCCAGGCGCCCCAACCCTGCCGGGCCTGAGTGACCTCGGCGATCGCGAGCTGCTCTTCTCGGGTGGCCAGGTCTGCGCGCGGCGCGTACCGCAGCCCACCATGGCGCTCCCAGGTGTTTTGGTTGAACTGCACGCCGCCGTAGAAGCCGTTGCCGGTGTTGATTGCCCAATTGCCGCCTGCCTCACAGGCGGCCAGCGCGTCCCAGGCCGCGCCGTTGCTCACCGGCGGAACCGTGGTGCCCGGCTTGGCACCGATGCGCAGCACCGACGGCCGGGCCGGCGTCACGACGTCGTGGGCCACAAGCCGTCGGCCGGTCTCGACACCGTTGACGATCGAGACGGCGAAGGTAACGTCCTGGGTGCCGGGAGCACCGGGGTCCTCGACGACGTGGCGGCTCATGTTCATCGCCGGGTCTGCGATGCGTCGTGTCGACGGCGGTAGCGGCATGCGCGCGGTGATCTTTTGCGTCCGGATGCGGGTGACCGCGATCTGCATGCCCTCGGTGACCGGCGTGGACGCCGGCGGCACCACCTTGTCGTCTTGTTCCAAGGGCACGTCGGCCGCGCCCAACAGCAGGCCCACGTTGAGCGCCGCCAAGCGCCTGTCGCTGGCCACACCGCCGTCGTTGATGTGCACACGCTTCGCGCTGACCACCGGCAGCGCCATGCCGGCCAGCGGCAATCGGCTGGCGCGCGACGCCGCAGCCGGTGCGGCGTTGCCCATCGACAGCTGCTTGAGAGCGTCGTCGACAGTCAAGGCCGTCGTCCACACCTGCCTGCTCTGCTGGCCGTCTACCGACACCTGCAGCGGCCGGCCGCGTCGCAGCAAGATGGTGTCGGACTGGCGGACCGGATGATTGGCGGCCGGATAGAGATCGTCGTGGTCACCAACGGCGAAGCCGTTCTCCCGCACCACGTCGATCACGCGCGCCCCCATCGTAGACACCGTCATCGGTGAGCCGTCGACGGAGAGCGTGACCGTCTTGTGCACCGCGACGGCGTAGCCGCCCGCGAAGGTCAACGCCAGCAAGAACGCGCCGACCAGTGCGCGCTGCGCCTTCGGTTTCGCAGCGGCCCGCTGCCGGGTCTGCTGTCCAGCCTCGGCCCTCAGCGCGCCCTTGCCCTCGCGGATCTTGGCCTGTCGAGTTTCGCCTCGCCGCAGTCGCTCTGGCGACGCGTCAACGCGACTGTTTTCGCCCCACGTCGCGTCCTCGGCCTCATCGATCGATTCGGCGTCGGCCAGAAGGTCCCAGACCTCCTCGGCGAGAACCCTTTCCGTCTCACGCATCCGCGCGTAGCTCATCACCTTGCGTGTTGACGCGTTATCTCGCACACTCGTGCCGTCCAGCGCGACCCGGCCCAGCCGCACCATGCCCGCGGCCCGGCACAACGCCAACGCCTCCACGAACAGGTACCCGAGCGCAGACAGGTGCCGCTTACGGAATCGGGCGATCGCCCGATAGTCCGGTGCCGCCCCCGCGGCCAACCACCGAAAGGGCAAATCATCGACACATTTGCGTTCGATCGCGCGTGACGAGCGCACCCCAGTGGTGTAGCCGTACAACAGGATTCGCACCATCAGCCGAGGATCACGTGGCGGCGCGGCGCGCCCCCCGGTGTATGCGGCCCGGATGGGGAGGAGATCCAAATGCTCGTCGACCAACTCAGCAATCAACCGGGCCAGGCGCTCGGCCGGCGGCCAGTCATCCAGCGACGGCGGCAACAACAATCCCTGATCCGGGTCGACCACGCGAAGATCTTGTCCGCCACGCGACTTCGGCCTCCCGAAATGCGCGTCAGCGCTCTGTCCAAGAGCTACTTCGGACAATCCACCATCACCGAGCTCATCGGCCCTATCATCCCGCGCCCCGTGTACTCAGCCGGAGACCCCGCCCGGCGTGTTGCCGATCCAGGGCTACCTTGGCCGTGGCTTCGACGAAGCCGAGTCGCACTACATCGCCAGCGGGTGCTGGCGTGGCGGTGGGGTGAGATCCCTTTGCTCTTCGATCTTCAACAGCTAGCGTGACGAAGACCGCTTCT
>JAJKIB010000055.1 GCA_021154745.1 Mycobacterium sp. | reverse complement strand
CCGTCAGACCACGGCACCGACGACGAAGGCGTTGATGGGCTGCGCGTGTCCCCGCAAGTTCAATGAGCGCCGCGGCGCCGTCGCCGTAAGGTCATCGGCCACTCCAGATGCGACGAGCAGCTCCCCGCCGGCGGCTTGTTGTTGCATCCTTGCCGCGACATTGACCGGATCACCGAGGGCAGTGAAGTCGACCACCGCTTCCCCGACGTTGCCCACGTAGGCGACGCCCGCATTGACCGCCACGCCCACCTCGAGCCAAGGCGCTTCGTCACCGCCGTAGCCGACCGCTTTGAGCAGTTCCATCCCCGCCAGAACAGCGTGGCGCCGGTAGTGCGGGCCGCTAATGCCTCGAACGAAGAACGCCATCACCTCGTCGCCGATGAGCTTGTCAATCACCGCGTCGTGGCGTAGCAGGGTCTGCGTGGCAACGGCGTAGAACCGGTTGAGCAACGCGGCAAAGTCTGCCGCAGTACCGCGCTGGCCCAGCGCCGTGGAGCCGCGCACGTCGACGAACAGGACGGCGATGTCGACCTCGGCTCCACCTGCGGGAAGTGCATCACAACAACGACTGCACAGGTTGGGGTTCTTACGCGATGGGCTGTATCCGGCGACGGCGAAAAGGCGCCCGGCCGGCCCGCCAAACGGGTTGTTGCATACCTTGCATCGCGGCGCCGAGGGCAGATAGCGAAACAGCCGTCGCGCCCTCACCAAAGACGCGTGACCATCCGTCAGCACCGTGTCCCAGTGGGGCCGCTGGATCGGCGGAGCGGTCTCGGGTGCCATGTTGACGATAACCATGCGGCAATTGTTGACCTGACAGCCATGGCGGCACATGGGGCATCCGCCTCAAAAAACCAGATCGCCGCGCCGGTTCGGCAAGCGTGCATTAACCGGGCCCGCAAGACATCTCGCGGGCCCGGCTGCGCACGGCCGTTATCGGCGCGACGCGCCCGGCCGGGACCGCCGGTCCAGTACCCACACCGTGGCCAGAGTGAGCGCAACCGCGAACGCGGCCAACGCGATCAGACTGGCGCCGGTGCCGCCGTGGAAGGTGTCGCCGTAGGCGGACATGGCCGGCACCGTGGCGGTGTACCGGCCGAGGTCTAGGTCCCGACCCAATGCGTCGAATGCGTGGCGGTTGGATAGGACGAGGCTCATCAGGCGTCCCGGGAGCGCCATCTGGTCAACGGGGACGATGGCGCCACCGAACAGAACCTGAGGGAAGCACAGCATCGGCAGGGCAAGAGCGGCCTGCGCGGCGTTGGAGACCGCGGCCGAGGCGAGTAGGCCGAGGGCCAGTGCGGAGGTCGCCTCGATCACAATCGTCACGAAAAGCAAGGCGTACACATGCCATCCGAGCGCGGGGAGCCGACCGAGCACCCGCAGCACACCGAGCAGCACCGCGCTCACTCCGGCCAGCACCGGTAGCAGTGCGGTCACCTTGGACGCCACATAGGCTGCCACGCTGAGCCCGGCGAGCCGCTCGCGCCGGAAGACGGCCATCTCACCCACGATCTGAAGCAGGCCGTACGTGAGCCCGAAGAAGAAGCCGTCGAATGCGATCCAGAACACGATCTGGGCCGGGCCGACGTCGGCCGCGCCACCCGGATCGAACGCGCCGCGCTTGAACAGCGTCGCCATCATCGCCGTGACCAGCACCGGAGAGCCAAGCAGGACCGCCAGTGTCAGCCGATTCCGACACAGCACATCGACGTTGCGCCGCGTCAACAGCCACCATTGCCGAATCACGCTCGTGCGCTTGACATCTGGAGACACACACGGGATCGGCGATGGAGCCAAGTCCGGGCGGGTCGCCGAATTCGGCCGGCTGACCGCGAATCGATCCGCCCAGATCGCAGGGGTGTGCTCGCCCGCCAGCCGGTCGTACACCTCGGCGAGGTCCGCCACGCCGAAGTAGCGCCGCGCCTCGGCCGGGCTGCCGGTGAAGGCCAGGTGGCCGTCGCGAGCAAGGAACACCACCCGGTCACACCGGTCGATGCCGGCCGGCTCATGCGTCGTGAGGACGACCGTGACCCCGCGCTGACTGAGCCCCCGCAGCAGGCGCATGACGTCGGCAGCGGTCGACGGATCGAGCCCGGAGGTCGGTTCGTCGAGGAAGAAAAGGCGTGGCCGGGTCAGCAGCTCCACGGCGATACTGGCCCGCTTGCGCTGGCCCCCGGACAGCGCACGGACCGGCACGTCCGCCCGATCAGCCAGGTCGAGGTCACGCATGGTCTCCTCGACTACCCGGTCCGCCTCGGCCCCAGTCGTGCCGGCGGGCAGCCGTAGCCGCGCCGCGTAGCGCAGGGTGCGGCGCAGGGGCATTTCGAGGTGAATGATGTCGTCCTGGGGCACATAGCCGATGCGGGAGTCGGCGGCCGCCCGGGCACCGCGAGCGAAGCCGTCGTGCCGCACCTTTCCGGCAGACGGCGGTTGCAGTCCCGCGAGGATCTCCAGCAATGTGCTCTTTCCCGCGCCACTGCCGCCGGCAATGGCGACCAACTCGCCTGGTTCGATCGACAGCGACAGCTCCTGGAGGATCTGCCGCGCGCCGACATGCTGGCTTACGTTGACTGCATCAACCCGACCGGCGCAAGGCGTTTCAGTGGTCGGTCGTTCGAATGTCAATTCGGTCATGATCGGTGCTCTCCCTGTGGGTGTGGTGGTCATGGTCCCGATATTGGGTCGCGACCAACAAGCCGCACATGGGGCATTCGCCTCAACTTCATCGGCCCCGAAATTTGAGGCAAGTGCCTCATGCGCGGGCCGAGCGAGGGGGTCGAACATTGCGGCATGGACCGGTTCGAGACGGAACCGACCACCTAAGAATGGAGAAATTCATGACCACGATGCAAACGACCCCGGTCGACAACGGCGTCAACGTCGAAGCTCTACTCGGCGCCCGTGACTCGTTGGCCGACAACCCCGAGATGGCCCAGTTCCAGTGGCGCGCAGAGGTTTCCTGGATCGGCGGCACACACAGCCGCTCGACAGTGGACACTTTTTACGGGTTCGGCGAGCAGCAGCATCACAAGACGACGTACACCCACGACATCGACCATCCGATCGCGTTCGCCGCGGAGGATAACGGCATCTCCCCTGTCGAATACGTGTTGGTCGCGCTGGGCGGCTGCCTGACAGCCGGCATCGCCTCGATCGCCCAGCACCGCAAGATTCAGCTGCACTCGGTGCAGGCAACCGTCGAGGCCGACGAGGATCTCCACGGCATCCTGGGCGCCGATCCCGATGTCCGCAACGGCTTCACCGGTGTCCGGGTGAGCTACCAGATCGACGCCGATGCAACCCCGGAACAGATCAAAGCCCTTGTCGCACAATCGCAGAAACGCTCGGCGGTCTACGACATCATCACCAACCCCACTCCCGTCACCGTCACCGTCGACGTGTCCTGAGCACGCGACCGACGGCAGGAGGCCCACCATGCTGAAGACATCCGCCATCGTGGTGGGCGCCGGGCACTGCGGACTGGCCATGAGTCGTTGCCTCACCGACCGTTCGATCGACCACGTCGTCCTGGAACGGAGCGAGGTAGCGCACTCCTGGCGCACGCAGCGGTGGGACTCGCTGCGACTGCTCACCCCGAACTGGATGACCCGGCTAGCGGGTTACGCCTACCGAGGCGATGACCCCGACGGCTACCTCGCAGCACCCGACGTCGCGAAGTTCATCGACGGCTACGCGAAGGAGTCGGCGGCACCCGTGCGGGCCAACACCACTGTGACATCGGTGCGGCAGGCCGAGGTCGGATACGTGGTGCAGACCGACCAGGACGTGTGGCACACGCGGTCGGTCGTGCTCGCCCCGGGAGCCAGCACAATTCCCAAAGTGCCTGCGCTGCAAGGCGGTGTGCCCGCCGGCATCACGACACTCACCCCGCTGGACTACCGCAATCCGAGCCAGCTTCCCGACGGCGGAGTTCTCGTCGTCGGGGCGTCGGCAAGCGGCATCCAAATCGCCGCGGAGTTGCACCGGTCCGGCAGGCACGTCACGCTCGCCGTCGGCGAGCACGTCCGTATGCCGCGCACGTATCGCGGCAAGGACATCCTGTGGTGGATGGACGCGGCGGGGCTGCTGGACGAACGCTACGACCAAGTTCCCGACCTGGCCCGGGCCCGCAACCTGCCGTCGATGCAGCTGGTGGGATCACCCGACCGGGCAACCGTCGACCTGAACTCGCTGTGTCAGGCCGGGGTGCAGCTGGTCGGACGGTTGGCCGGCATCCATGATGGGATCGCGCAATTCTCCGGCTCACTGCCGAACATGTTCACGCTCGCCGACCTCAAGCTCGAACGGCTGCTCGACACGATCGACGCCTGGGCGACCAAAGCGGGCTGGGACGGTGGCGATCCGCCGCGACGGTTCGCGCCGACCGCCGTTGCCGCGCCCGCGCCACTGACCCTTGACCTACGCTCCGGCGCCGTCCGAACAATCCTCTGGGCGACCGGTTTTCGCCCGGATCTGTCCTGGCTCGATGTCCCGGTGTTCGACCGAAAAGGCCATGTTCGCCACGACGGCGGCGTCACCGCAAGCCCGGGCCTGTACCTCATCGGAATGCCGTTCCTGCGCAGGCGCAAATCGACCCTGATCGACGGCGCTGCCGCCGACGCCGCGGACCTGAGCCGACACCTCGCCCACCATCTCGACTGCAACTGAGGAGAAGATCTGATGGACCACAACTACGACGCGATCGTCGTCGGCGGCCGGTCCGCCGGCGCGGCCACCGCGATGCTGCTGGCGCGCGGCGGGATGCGAGTGCTCGTCGTCGAGGCCACCCGGCCGGGCGCCGACACCTTGTCGACCCATGCGCTCATGCGCGGCGGTGTGCTGCAACTGCACCGTTGGGGTCTGCTCGACGCAGTCGTCGACGCGGGCACGCCTGCCATTCGTTCGACCGAGTTCGCCTACGGCGACGACGAAGTCGAGACCGTCGACATCCGTCCGAGCGGTGGCATATCGGCGCTGTACGCCCCACGCAGAACCGTTCTCGATCCGCTGCTGCTCGAAGCCGCCCGCGCGGCAGGCGCCGAGGTCCGCATCCCGGCGCGCGTGACGCGCGTCTTGACCGACGACGCGAGGGTGCACGGCGTCGAGGGAATCGAGCGCGGGACCGGCATCCGTTTCCGTGCGACCGCACCGCTGACGATTGGCGCCGACGGAAGGAACTCGACGATCGCGCGGGCTGTCGACGCGCCTTTCCGCCGCCGGGGCACGGAATCCGGCGCGCTCCTCTACGGCTACTTCCCCGGACTTCCCCGCGATCGCTACCACTGGGTGTACCGACCTGGCGTAACCGCGGGGGTCGTGGCGACCAACGATGGCTTGGCCGCTGTTTGGGCCGGCACGACCAGCGACAGGTTCACCCGGGCGCGGTCTGCAGGCCTCGACGCCACCTACCGGTCGCTGCTCGCCGAGGCCGCCCCCGAGCTGGCCCGATCGATCGGTGCTGCACGACCCGTCGGCACGCTGCGCGCCTTTCCCGGTCAGCCCGGCTGGATCCGCGCCTCGGCGGGCCCGGGTTGGGCGTTGGTCGGCGACGCCGGGTATTTCAAGGACCCGATCACCGCGCACGGCATCACGGACGCTCTGCGCGACGCGGAACTGCTCGCCCGGGCAGTCCTCGAAGCACCCCGCAGCCGGCACTTTCAGCTCAAGGCTCTCCGCGACTACGAGGGCATCCGTGACCGACTCTCCGAGCCCCTGTTCGACATCACCGAGCGCATCGCGAGCTACAACTGGGACCTGGCGGAGTTGCGCCAGCACCTACGCGAGCTGAGCAAAGCGATGCGGCCCGAAGTCCACGAGCTGCTCGGGTTCGACCAAACCTCCGCTGCCTGAACGGCATTCGACAATGATGCTGTCGCGGACCAACCAGCAACGCGCGCTCGTCGCGCTTGTGGAGGTGTTGGGCCTGAGTGTCTGGTTCTCCGCCACCGCAGCT
>JAJKIB010000054.1 GCA_021154745.1 Mycobacterium sp. | reverse complement strand
TGGTCGGTCATTCGATGGGCGCGCTGCATTCGTGGTGTCTGGCCGCGGCCCGGCCCCATCTTGTCAGCGCATTGGTTGTGACTTCCATCGGACAAAACACCGACGCCGGTGCCGCACCCTCAGGCGGTCAGGAACGACTCGACAGCCTCCCGGTAGATCTGCGGTGCCTCGTCGTGGATCAGGTGGCCGGCACCGGGCACGTGTAAATATGTTGTCCGGTAGCCGGTTTCACTCATTTCTCGCATTTGCCCCGCGGGTGTGACGGAATTGCCGGCCTCCAGGAGCAGCGCGGGCACGCGAACCGCCTTCCACTGCTTCCAGTAGTCACGGGTGCCCCACTCGGCGGCGATCTCGATCCAGCACCGTGTGTGCCCGTGCAGCCGCCAACCCGTCGCGGTCCGGTCGAACGCGTCAAGGAAGTACTGCCCTGCCACCGGTCCGAACTCGTCGTAAACCTTTTGGGCCGAATCGAATTCGGCCGGAAGCGCATGCAGCCACGGCTCCCATGGCCCGGTGGTGCGGCCGCGGAAGTCCGGCGCCATGTCCTCGACAACCAATGCGCTGACAAGATGGGGCCGGGCCGCGGCCAGACACCACGAATGCAGCGCGCCCATCGAATGACCGACCATGATGGCGGGCCGGCCCAGCGCGGCGACGGCGTCGCCGAGATCGGACACGAACCGCTCGGTGCTGATGGGATATGGATCGGCGACATCGCGCCCGCGGTGCCATGGGGCGTCGTACGTGTAGACCTCGCCGAGCTTCGTCAGCCATGGCAGCTGGCGCGACCAGGTGCTGCCCCGTCCCATCAGCCCGTGCACCAGGACCAGCGGTTCGCCCTCGCCACCGCGAGGGGTCAGCAGGTCGGAGGCCATGGCAGCGCACGGTAGCCTGTACGACATGCCCAGCCCAAACACTGTGGTGAAGATCAACGCAATTGAGGTCCCGCCCGACGCCGGTCCGGAACTGGAGAAGCGGTTCGCGAATCGTGCACATGCCGTCGACAACCAGCCCGGTTTCCTCGGCTTCCAGCTGCTGCGTCCGGTCAAGGGGGAAGACCGCTACTTCGTAGTCACGCAGTGGGAGTCCGAAGAGGCATTCCAGGCGTGGGCGACCGGTCCTGCCGTCGAGGCACACGCCGGACAGCGCGCCAATCCGGTGGCCACAGGCGCGTCGCTGCTCGAGTTCGAGGTTGTGCTGGACGTTGCGGGGACCGGCGCCACGGCGTAACGCGAGCCGGGCGCGATATTGCGCGACCACGTTGGCGGTCGTGCTCGTCAGCGCCCTGGCTTGCGGATGTACCGAAACCATGCCGGCGCCCGCTGATGCGGCGTACGGCCTGCACATCGACACCAACACCCCCCAGGGGCTGCGGGCCAAGCAGACCATGGACATGGTCAACTCGGAATGGCCGATCGGCACCGTCGGGGTGCGGACGATGGCCGCGCCAGCACAGGTCAACGGCATCACCGCGGCGATGGGCAATCTGTGGTGGGACCGTCCGATCACGGTCAGCGGCATCAGCATCGGCGCGGGGAGTGCAACCCTGCACGTGTTGACTCCCTACGGTGCGGCGCAGGACATCGAACTGCGCACCAACGATGCCGGCATGGTCGACCGGTTCGCGGTAACGATGCGGCCGCCCGTGATCAACAAATGGGCAGACATCGATGCGGAGCTGAGCAAGTCGGGAGCGCGCTACTCGTATCAGGTGTCGAGGGTGATCCCAGAAGGCCCAGCCGGAAAATGCGTCCCAATCGCCGGCACCAATACCGATCTGTCGCTGCCGCTCGCATCGATCTTCAAACTGTATGTGCTGCTTGCGGTTGCGGACGCGGTCAAGGCAGGCACCGTGAGTTGGAACGACTCGCTGACCATCACCGAGCAGGCGAAGGCCGTCGGTTCGGCGGGTCTCGAGGAACTACCTCCCGGTGCTCACGTGTCGGTTCGCACTGCGGCGCAGCAGATGATTTCGGCAAGCGACAACATGGCCACCGATCTGTTGATCGCGCGACTTGGCCCCGGCGCCGTCGAGCGCGCGCTGGTGGCGGCCGGGCATCACGATCCGGCCAGCATGACTCCGTTCCCGACGATGCACGAGCTGTTCTCGGTGGGCTGGGGTGAGCCGGATTTGCGCGAGCAGTGGAAGAATGGCTCTCGGCAGGATCGGGTGCAGCTGCTGCAGCAGACGAATTCCCGTCCCTACCAACCGGATCCGCTTCGCACGCACACGCCGGCATCTCCGGATGGTGTCGAGTGGTATGGCAGCGCCGCCGATATCTGCCGCGTGCACGCCGCCCTGCAGGCTGCGGCGGTCGGCAAGGCGGCGCCGGTCAAGCAGATCCTCTCAGCCATCCCGGGTATCGAACTGGACAAGGCCAAGTGGTCCTACATCGGCGCCAAGGGCGGAAACCTCCCTGGTGACCTGACATTCAGTTGGTATGCCGTCGACCACACGGGCCAACCGTGGGTGGTCAGCTTCCAGTTGAACTGGCCGCACTTCTACAGCCCGACGGCGGCGGGCTGGCTGCTTTCGATCGTGCATCGGGCATTCGAACTGGCGCCGGTGGCCTGATCACAGGCTGGAGCGCAGCGTCCAGGCGTGCCCGCGGAAGTGCATCACGGTGCGGCTCACGGGCGCAATGTCGATGCGCCAGAAGGACTTCGGGGGCGCATTGAGCGCCACCAGGATCGCGGCACGGATCACAGACGGGTGAGTGACGGCGACGAGCCGGGTGCGACGGGTAGTCAGCGAATCCATCCACCCGCGCACCCGGTCGACCAGCTCGACGACCGACTCGCCACCGTGCGGAGCACGCGTCGGGTCTGTCAGCCAGATCGCCAGGTCGTCGGACTGCACCCCGCCCACCACATCGCCACGCCAGCGGCCGCAGTCCAGATCTGCCAGCCGGTTGTCGATGCTGGCATGCAGCCCGAGCAGTTCCGCCGTCTGCCTGGTCCGCTTCTCGGGTCCGCAATAGGCGCGTTCGGTGACGCCCAGGTCGATGGACGCGTCGACCTGGCGGTGGCCGACTGAATTCAGCGGCTCGTCGGTGGGAAATCGTCCGGCCGCCATCGCATCGGTCATCGCATGCGATACGAGGGTGAGCCGGACGACCTCGCTCATGCCTCGGCTCCCGCTCGCTCCGGTCCTCGCTCGTCCCTCGCTGCGATCCTCACTCGCGCTCGCCTTCGGGACTCACGTCGGGACTCTTTCCCGCCGACTCTCAGCGAGCAGCCGCGCCGCCTGCGGCGCGAAGACCAGGCCGATCGCCGCCCACATCACAAACTGTGTGCCCAGCGAGTACAGGCGGAACTCGTAGACGACATCGGCGGGAAAGCCGTCCGGCGTCTCATCGATCGTCGGCAACACCAGCATGACGACGGCCAGAGCCGCCACATAGGACCCGGCCCCGATGAGCGTCGCACTCCATTGGCCGAACTGCGCCACCAGCCGTTGACCCAGATATACCGCCACCACCAGAAGCGCCGCGGACAGCACGACCATCAGCAGGTACAGCAAGGTGCGCTGGCGGATGGTCTCCTCGAGGCTGGCCGCGGGCGGACTTGGTGGATACTTCAGGAACGGAATCAGATAGAGCGACAAGAACATTCCGCCGGCCAGCAAGACCGAGAGCAGGCGCGGCGACAGGTTGCCGACGCGGCCATATGCCATGCAGTACACCACCGCGAACAGCGCACCCATCGCCACGCTGAACGCGAGCACGCCGAAGCCCATGCCGATGTTGGCCTGCACACCGCGGGTGAACAGTTCGACGCCATGCTCGTGGCCGCCGTGATCGTGCGATTCCTCATAGGCGATTGCACGGTTGATAACGGGTTCGACCAAGATGCGCGCGAACAAGAACGCCAGCACGCCACCTATTGCGCCGGCCAGCAGGCCGCGCGCGATTATTCGCTTTTCCATTCGGAGATCTGGCTGCCGACGTTCAGTGACAGGGGAAGCCGAGCAGGTGCCGGGCGTCGTGCACGAACTCGTGCACATACATGTTGTCGCCGAACACCGACGTCGCGCCCTGGTCCAGGCCGACGAAGTAGAGCACCACCAAGGCGAGGAATGCCGTGAGGGACAACCACAGAGCAGCTTTGGCCACCGACAGGTCGACTGCGGGCGCTACCGTCTTGCGGGCCTCGGGAGAGGTCATGTCATTTCCTTTCCGGGATTTCGCGTCCCAGCTTCAGGGTCGACGGGCGTCGGGTCTGACTGTCCACAGTGGCGCGACCGTTCTGGATTTTCACCAGATTCCTTCGCCCGTCGATTACATCATCCTTCGCGAAGCATCCTAAACAAACCGTCCAGCTTCCGGCGCGATAACCGGCCGACCGCGACCCGTCAGCGACACCGGCGGGCATTGAGCCGGGCGGCCTGGCGCGTCAGGTGGTCGCGCTCGGGGATGTTCGGCGCCTGCCGCGCCGCTTCGGCGTACAGCCGTGCCGCCGTTGTCAGGTCGCCGTCGCGCTCGTGGAGGTACGCGGCCACCGCGGCGTGGCGGGGCAGTGAGTCGTCCAGCGCCGCAAGCGCTGCCAGGCCGGCGCGCGGTCCGTCGGCCTCGCCGACGGCCACGGCACGATTGAGCCGGACGACCGGGCTGCCGGTCAGGCACACCAGCTCGTCGTACCACTCGACGATCTGGACCCAATCGGTCTCCGCGGCGGTGCGCGCGTCAGCGTGGAGTGCCGCGATCGCGGCCTGGGCCTGGAATTCGCCGAGCCGGTCGCGGGCCAGGGCCGCCTGCAGGGTCTGGACGCCCTCGGCGATCAGGCGCGTATCCCAGAGACCGCGGTCCTGCTCGGCGAGCGGCACCAGGCTGCCGTCGAGTGCAGTTCGAGCGGCGCGCCGGGCATGGTGGAGCAGCATCAGCGCGAGCAGCCCCGCCACCTCGGGGTGGTCGATCGCCGCGGCGAGCTGCCGGGTGAGCCGGATGGCCTCGGCGGCGAGGTCGACGTCGCCGGAGTAGCCCTCGTTGAAGACGAGGTAAAGGACGCGCAGCACCGTCGCGACGTCGCCGGGTTGGTCGAACCGCACGCCGGAGACGGTGCGCTTGGCCCGGCTGATGCGCTGCGCCATCGTCGCTTCCGGAACCAGGTAGGCCTGGGCGATCTGGCGCGTGGTCAGCCCGCCGACGGCGCGCAGCGTGAGCGCGACCGCGGACGACGGCGTCAAAGACGGGTGGGCGCACAGGAAATAGAGCTGCAGCGTGTCGTCCGCCGCGTGCGCAGGCCCGGGCGTTGGCTCCGCGTCGACGACGTCCTCACGCCGTCGGCGGGCGGCGTCCGCCCGCGTCGCGTCGAGGAACCGGCGCCACGCCACGGTGACCAGCCACCCCTTCGGGTCCCGCGGCGGCTCGCCTGGCCAGACGCGGACCGCCTCTACCAGGGCGTCCTGCACGGCATCCTCGGCCCCCGCGAAGTCGGCTCCGCGGCGGACGAGGATCCCGATCACGGTGGGCGTGAGGGTCCGAAGCAGGACCTCGTTCACCCGAGAGGTCACTCCGTGATGTTGCAATGCGCGGTCAGGAACGGGCGTACCTCGAGCCATTCATGGATCGGCTTGCCGCCCGCCCCAGGGGCCGCCGAGAGCTCCCCGGCGAGCTCGATAGCG
>JAJKIB010000053.1 GCA_021154745.1 Mycobacterium sp. | reverse complement strand
GTACTGGGAGCCGCACTGCTACAACATCCCGATCTGTTTGTCTCTGCGGTCGACCTTCGACGCGCTGGACGGGGTCGACACCATGACGGATCAATTCCAGAGTCTGCTGCCGGACCTGAATAGGCTCGATGCCCTGATGCCCCAAATGATTGCGACGATGGGCCCGACGATCGACACGATGAAGTCGATGCGCACGATGATGCTCTCGATGCACTCCAGCCAGGCGAGCCAGCAGGATCAGCAGAACGCGATGAACGACAACCAGTCCGCGATGGGCGATGCGTTCAACGACTCCCACAACGACGACACCTTTTACCTGCCGCCGGAGATCTTCGACAACAAGGACTTCAAGCGCGGCATGGACAGCTTCATCTCTCCGAACGGCCACGCGGTCCGATTCATCATTTCCCACGAGAATGATCCGCTCAGCGCCGATGGCATCGAGCGCATCGACGCCATCAAGAGCGCGGCATTTGAAGCCATCAAAGGCACGCCGTTGGAGGGATCCAGGGTGTACCTCGGCGGCACCGCCTCGACCTTCAAGGACATGCAGCACGGCAACAAGTACGACCTACTGATCGCGGGCGTCGCGGCGCTGACGCTGATCTTCATCATCATGCTGCTCATCACGCGCAGTGTCGTCGCAGCGGGCGTCATCGTCGGCACGGTGGTGCTATCGCTCGGCGCGTCGTTCGGCCTCTCGGTTCTGTTCTGGCAGCACCTGCTGGGCCTCGAACTGCAGTTCATGGTGATGGCGATGGCGGTCATCATCCTGTTGGCGGTCGGCGCGGACTACAACCTGCTGTTGGTGGCACGGATGAAGGAGGAAATACCGGCCGGGATCAACACCGGAATCATCCGTGCCATGGGCGGTAGCGGATCCGTGGTGACCGCGGCCGGCCTGGTATTTGCGTTCACCATGATGTCGATGTCCGTCAGCGCCATGGTCGTGGTCGCCCAGGTCGGCACGACGATCGGGTTGGGCCTGTTGTTCGACACCTTGGTGATTCGGGCATTCATGACGCCGTCCCTCGCGGCGCTGCTTGGTCGCTGGTTCTGGTGGCCGCAGGTCGTGCGGGCTCGGCCTGCGCGGACACGTTCGTAAACGGAAGCTGGCGTTACAGAGCCAGAGCCCGCCGTGCGGGAAGTATGTTGACGATCGGTGACCCGACCGATTGCTGTCTTGCGGTTTGATACGAAAGACTTAGCTCGAGTCAATCGACGGATTCGAACATGGTGAACGAAGAACGCTTAGGCTTCGCGCGACGGCACCAACGCGCGTTGTTGATTCTCGCCACCAGCATGTGCGCACTTGTCGGCTGCACGCAGACGCCGCCCTCGGCGCCGCCATCTGCAACGACGGGGTCCGCCCCAGCGACGATGATGAACCAGACGACATCACCCGACACGGCGACCACGACCGCGGGAGCGCAGCCGACGATCGCGTCAGATCCAGCGCAGCTCGCGGACGATTTGGTCGCCGACGAGCAGGCGCTCCGTGACCCGTCGACGCCGGAGCCGGCGCTGACAGCCGCCGCTCACCGCCAGCAGGCGGCCTACCGAGCCATCGGCCGCCACAGCGAGTGGGATGCGATCATCCGCCCGCGAATCCCGCCGTCGCTTCTGGAGAGTTACGACCTCAATGTCGACGCTCGACGGCAGCTGTATCCGATGACGGAAGTGAAGAACACGGTCCCCGCGTGGCGGATCGTGCCTCCGCCTCCGGCCGACGCTTTGTTGGGTTACTACCGCGAAACGGAGGCGGCCACTGGCGTCGGCTGGAACTACCTGGCCGCGATCAACCTGATCGAGAGCCGGTTCGGCAGCATCGAAGGCATCAGCACGGCCGGTGCGCAAGGCCCAATGCAGTTTCTGCCATCGACATTCGACGCCTACGGCGACGGAGGCGACATCCGCTCGCCGCATGACAGCATCATGGCGGCGGGCCGCTACCTCGCCGCCAATGGCTTTATGAACGACCGCGATCAGGCGATCTTCCGGTACAACAACGCGGCCCAATACGTGCGTGCTGTCAATGACTACGCGGCCGTGCTGGCGGCTGATTCCGCCGCGTTTGGCGGCTATTACCGATGGGACGTCTACTACCGCACGACCGCTGGCGACGTGTTGCTTCCGGTCGGCTACACGTCGACATCACCGATGCCGGTCGACAACTATCTGGCCGACCACCCACAGTGAGTCACCGATGTCGCCCGGCGGACGAAGCGACGGGGCGTGGTGGGGATTGACTTCCGGCAACAACGCGATCAGAAGCCAGCATCACAGCGGTGATCGGGACGGCGAGCGCGAGTAGGCCGATCACGAAGACCGGGAACAGGAACGAGAAGACCTCCAACCCGCCGGGTACCGGCGCGGCTGGATCGACTGTCACACGGACCGCGGCCATGCCCGTGAAGTGCATTCCGACGACCGCGACGCCCATTACGAGCCCTGCGACGAATCGCAGCGCCGGGGACTCGAGCACGAGCGTGAACCACAGCGCGGCCGTTGCCGCGACCACGGCGATCACTATCGACAGGGCAACAAGTCCTTTGTCGTAGGTGATCGCGCCCTGGAACTGCACCGCCCACATGCCGGTGTAGTGCATCAGGGCGACGGCAAGGCCCGTGATCACGCCGCCGGCGATGAGCCGGCGCAGGTCGACGGTCCGGCCGATGGTGATCAGCCCGACGAACACTGCCGAGATCGACAGCACCGCCGACGCGACAGTCCATCCAAGGTTGTACCGCACCACGCTGTTCGGGATGGCGAAGCCGAGCATCGCGATGAAATGCATCAGCCAGATTGCCACGCCGCCGATGGCGATCGACGCCATAGCGAGCCAGCGCAGCCGATCGCGACCGTCGAACGCTGCGGCACTTTGACGGGTGCACGCCAGCCCGACGACCGAGCCGGTCACCGAAACGATGTACGCCAGAAAAAGCAGCCAGAGACCCATATCGAAGTGGTGTACGTGATGGTTCATGATCGGTTCCTCGAGGTTTCGGAGGCGGGCAATGGCTCAGGGCACCGTCGTCGGCAGACGATCAAGTGCATATGAAGTGATCGCGATCAACGCGTTCTTCGCCGAAACGCGTTGCCGTGCATCGACACTGATGATCGGGACACTTGGCGGCACGGCGAGGGCCTCGCGCAGATCCTCGGCGCCATAGATCGGGGCATTCTCGAACTCATTGACGGCGACCAGAAACGGCAGGTTGCGTGCCTCGAAGAAGTCAACGGCGGCGAAGCTTTCCTCGAGCCTTCGGGTATCGACCAGCACCACGGCACCGATCGCGCCCCGCACCAGGTCGTCCCACATGAACCAGAACCGGCGTTGTCCCGGCGTGCCGAAGAGGTATAGCACGAGGTCGTCTGCGATCGTGATCCGACCGAAATCCATTGCGACCGTGGTGCTCTCCTTACCAGGGATCACCTCGATGTCATCGTGACCGTCCGAGATGCTCGTGACGAGGGCCTCGGTGCGCAACGGCACGATCTCCGACACCGCGCCGACGAACGTGGTCTTGCCGACGCCGAACCCGCCGGCAATCACGATCTTCGTCGACGACGCCATGCCGTCGGGATCAGAGCGCACGTAACCCATCCAGGGTCCTTTCGATCAGTCGGCGCCGATCCGAAACGGTCGAACGGTCGGTCAGCGTGGCGTGCACACGAAGATGGCCGCTCTCCACCAGATCCCCTACCAGCACCCGAGTCACACCGATCGGCAGAGCGGCGTAGGACGAGATCTCGGCGATCGACGGCCGGTCGCGGCACAGCCGGACGATCAGAGTGCGGACATCGCCTGGCGCCCAATCGAGCTCGTCGCTCGACGGCAGAGTCTCCACCGTAACCTCGATCGGCAGCTCGATCCCGGCGCGGGTTCGCCCGCCCGTGAGCGTGTACGGCCGGGCGCGATTTGGTGGTGGTTTTGTCTCTGGCCTGTCCATGCTCAGGGTCATCGAACTCCCTGCGTCGCACGCGGAGTGGCCTGTACGGTTTTGCCGACCCGGTCGACGAGCACCGCCATCTCGTACCCGACCTGGCCGACATCGCACGAGATCGACGCCAGCGCAGCAAGATACGATCCGTTCCCGACGCCCATCAACAGCAGGTAGCCATCATCCATCTCGACGAGCGACTGGCGGACCTCGCCGGCCTCGAACAGCCGGGCGGCGCCGCTCGCCAGGCTCGCCAAACCCGATGTCACGGCTGCCAGTTGGTCCGCGCGATCTGCCGGTAGATGCGAACTCGACGCCATCAGCAGACCGTCGGCCGACACGAGAATCGCGTGTGACACGCCTGGCACGTCACGGACGAAGTTGGACACGAACCAGTCGAGGGGCCGTTGGCTGCCGTTGTTCATTCGTCTCCTTCGATTCTGCGGTGCGCTGCATTGCTTTCGGCCCGTCCGTTGCGTACACCGGCCAGCGCTCGGCTCAGCATGTCTCCAACCGCCGCGGGATCGCGTCGCTCGTCGGTGCCGGCGTCGGATCCACTCCTGGCACCGCCCGGGACCAGCCGCGCGCCGCGTTCACGGATGGGCAACCCAGATTCGGTGTGCCGCTGCGGTTTCTCCTCGACCGCTTTCGCAGCGGCGGCCCAGCCGACGTCGGCGGCCGTGGCCCATGGCTTGTCGCGTGATTCGAGCATGGTCGGATCCATCAGCCATTCCGACATCATCCGCTCGAAGATCGGTGCACTCTCCGAACTGTCCGCCTCGATGTTCGGTTTCGCAGGTTCAGCTGTTGGCGTGGACGGCGAAGGCGGCGCCTCGGGCTTTGACCGAGTAGTGAAGTAGGCAAACGGATTCGATGTCGACTGGCGTGCCGGCCCCTGATCGGCTGCTTCTGCCGGCTCCGCGGCTGTCCGTCCGTCGTCGGGGTCTGCGACGTCGTTGACACCGCTTGCACCAGGCGACCGCTTCGGGAGCGTGCTGCCGTTGTGCGACGAGGCAGCTGATCGGCCCGTCGGTGTGGTCACCGGCGAGCCCGTCTCGTCGTCGACAGGGGCGGGGGCGGCCGGTACACGCCCGTGTTCGGTGGACGGAAGCGGCGCGTCGCCAAACGGACCGGCAAGTGAATCGTCGGGTACATCGACGATTTCGGCCGGTGGGGCAATCAGCGCGCCGGGTAGGTACACACTCGCCGTCACACCGGGCTGGCCGTTCAACGCGTCGGTGGTGCGGAGCCGGACAGTCGCCTCGTGGCGTCGAGCAAGTCGGCCGACGACGAAAAGACCCATCCGCTTGGCGGTTTCGGAGGTCACCTCACCACCGAGCGCGAGCCGTTCGTTGGCCGCGCGCAAGTCCTCCGCTGACATGCCAAGTCCCCGATCGGTCACCTCGACCAGGATGCCGGCGTCGACCGCGCGCGACACCGTCACCGATACCGACGATTCGGGCGGCGAGTACCGCAGTGCGTTATCGAGCAGCTCCGCGATCAGGTGGCCGACATCACCCGCCGCCGCACCGACGATCGAGACGTCGCCGGTAGGTCCGAGGGTGACCCGACGGTACTGCTCGACCTCGGACATCGCGGCGCGCAGCACTTCCGGCAGCGCCACGGGCCCTGACCGGCGGTGGCGTTCCACCGTGTCGGCAAGCACGAGCAGATTGTCGCCGTTGCGGCGCATGCGCGTCACGAGGTGATCGAGCCGAAACAGATGATCGAGTCGGACCGGATCGTCTTCATCGAGCTCGAGTGTCTCGATCAGCGCCAGCTGCTCTTCTACGAGGGATCTGCTTCGGCGGGAAAGGGTTTCGAACATCTCGCCGATCTGCAGGCGGACGCCGTGCTCACCGGCCAAGCGGACCGCTTGGAAGTGGATGTCATCGATCGCGCGCGCGAGGTGCCCAAGCTCTTCGTTGGTGCGAACCGGCAGCGCGGTGATCTCCGGCACGCCACCACCCTTGCTGAGTCGATCTATCTCCTCTGGCAGCTGGACCTGCGCGACCTCCAGAGCGCCGCGGCGCAGGCCGCCGATCGATCGTATGAGCGACCTGCCGATCCCGAGCGCAACGACGAGTGCGGTCAACACCGCACCGAGGATGATCGCGGTGTCGCGCAGAGCCGCGGACTGCAATGCGTTGGCCCGACCATGCACCGTGCCCTCGAGGTCAGACGAAAGTTGTTGCACCATAGCGTGATATTGGTCGACGCTCGCGCCCAGCGGTGGCGGGTCGGCGTCGCGCCGAGCGTCGAAAGCCTTGCGGAGCGCCGTGCCTTCACCCGTCGGCGTCAGCTGGGCGAGACGATCGATCGCCGCCGATTCCGCGCCTGCCGCTTCCGCCACCCTGGTCCGCAGCACGACCGAATCGGTGAAGTCCGGCGCGGCGGCCAGCACCCGCTGCGTTGTCAGCGCCCGTTGCGCGGCAAGAACGTTGACGAGCCGATCCGCGAGGGCCTGTACGGCACCGTCACCGACGGTCGCCATTGTCGTGGCAATCGCCGAGGCGACACTGGTCGCGACGCTCTCCGCTTGCTCAGCGATCCGTAAAGGCGGCACTGGCCCGGATGCGATCTCGTC
>JAJKIB010000052.1 GCA_021154745.1 Mycobacterium sp. | reverse complement strand
CTCTCTGCGCTCGTAAAAGCGCACGCCCCCAACAACTTTGTACGGGATACCCGCGCGGATGAAGACTTCCTCCAGCGCGCGGGACGAGTTGTTGGTGCGGTAGAACACCGCGACGTCGTTGTAGGTGATCTCACCCTTGTCGGCGAGCGCGTCGATCTCGCCGGCGACGAAGCGGGCCTCGTCGTGCTCGTTGTCGGCGACGTAGCCGACAATCAGCTCGCCGTCCCCCTCGGCAGTCCAGAGCCGCTTCTCGCGCCGGCCCGCATTGCGGGAGATGACCGCGTTCGCGGCATTGAGGATGTTCTGCGTCGAGCGGTAGTTCTGTTCCAGCAGAATCGTTGTGGCATTGGGGAAGTCGCGTTCGAAGTCCTCGATGTTGCGGATCGTCGCGCCGCGGAACGCATAGATGGACTGATCGGCGTCGCCGACCACACAGAGTTCGGCAGGCGTCACGCCGTCCTCGGTCTCGCGGCCCACGAGTTCACGCACGAGCACGTATTGCGCGTGGTTGGTGTCCTGATATTCGTCGACCAGAATATGCCGGAACCGCCGCCGGTAGTACTGCGCGATCTGCGGAAAGGCTTGCAGCACAGCGACTGTCTCGCCGATGAGATCGTCGAAGTCCAGCGCATTGGCCGCCCGCAGCCGGCGCTGATACTCGGCGTAGGCCTCGGCGATGATCCGCGGCAGGTCCTCCATGGCGTTCGACGCATCGTAGGCCGCCTGCTCCGGACCGATCAGCTCGTTCTTAAGGTTGGAGATCCCGTTGGCCAGCAACCGCGGCGAGTACCGCTTGGTGTCCAGCCCCATGTCCTTGCCGATCATCAGCAACAGCCGTCGTGAGTCGTCGGCGTCGTAGATCGAGAAGTTGGAGTTCAGGCCCGGCAGCAGCGAGGCCTGGTTGCGCAGGATCCGCACGCAGGTGGAGTGGAACGTCGACACCCACATCGACCGCGCCCGGGGGCCCACCAGCTGCACGACGCGCTCGCGCATCTCGGCGGCGGCCTTGTTGGTGAACGTGATGGCCAGCACCTGGCCCACGCCGACCTCGCGGGCAGCCAGCAGGTAGGCGATCCGCCGCGTCAGCACCGCGGTCTTGCCGGAGCCAGCGCCCGCGACGATCAGCAGGGGCGCGCCCTCATGCTGCACCGCGAGGCGCTGTTGCGGGTTCAGGCCATCGAGGAGGGCTTCTGCGTCGGCATTCAGATCGGTCACGTGCAAACTCATGTCAGACCTAACTTACCGCTGCGAAACGACACTTTTTGCGCGGACGCGGCCTCGGGTGGCACACTCATAGACGTGCTCATTAAGCAGCAGCGATTTTTCGACGGGTACCGGCCAGCGGTGCCCGTGGTCTAGCAGCTTCTGTGAGCCCCGCGGTCCGCTTCCGGATCCGGGGCTCGTCTCTTGTGTGAGGCCCGAAACCGGATGAGACCAGACCCCCCACACAACGAGGAGCCCGAAATGACTATCGAAACAGAACCCGTGCCTGACATTGACGACCTGCGCCGCGAAATCGACGAGCTCGACACGACGATCCTGGAAGCCGTCAAGCGGCGCACCGAGGTGTCCAAGCTCATCGGCAAGGCCCGGATGGCCTCCGGCGGCACCCGCCTGGTGCACAGCCGCGAGATGAAGGTCATCGAGCGCTACGGCGAGCTCGGCCCCGACGGCAAGGACCTGGCGATGCTGCTGCTACGCCTGGGTCGCGGCCGCCTCGGCCACTGAGCGATTTCGGCGCGGATACGGACGCTGAGCGGGCGTTAGCGCGCCGAAATCACTACCGCTTAAGCGCGTCGGTCAGCCAGGGAGTCAACCACTTGACCGCCTCCGGCGTGGGATGCACGCCGTCCATGCGCATCTTGATGCCGTCGACCTTGTTGGTGTAGTAGCCGTCCGGGCACAACTTCTTGTTGAGGTCGAGCAGGGTCACGTCGGGTCGTTTCCCAATGACGCTGCGCAACAAGGTGTTCCAGCGATCTGCGCGCGCGGGCTGATCCTCCGGATACAGGCTGCCGTTGGGCCTTTCGCCGCGCCGGTTGTACGGCTCGGTCGTCACCACCACGCGGGCGCCGGTCGAGGTGAGAATGTCGAGCGCACGTTGCAGCTCACCGCGCAGGTATGCGTCGTAGGTGTCGTCGCCGATGTGCGTCCAGTCCCCCTCATTGACCCGGTCCACCACCTCCCAGCGTCCGACGATCAGCAGCACCACGTCCGGCCGGTCGTGGTTGATTCGCTGGGACCACCGGCTCGGCCAGGCATCGCATTCGGGTTTCTGGTTCAGCGTCTCGCCTGCATACCGGTAGGGCCCACCGCGGGCGACCCCGCACCCGATGGTCGTGTAGTTGGTAAAGCTCAGCCCGGGCGTCGGCGGCAGGTAGCGCATCATGGTCCACGCCACCGAGTCGCCGAACACCGCAACGCGCTTGGTCCCGGGGGCAAGCTGCCCCGATGGCGATTTCACCTCGACCGGCACCTCGGGTGCGATCAGCGCCGCGGAGTCGATATCGGGACCGACGGGCGTGTCGACGGGTTTGGCGCCGACGGGCAGCACCAGCATCGTCACCGCCGCTGCCGTCGCCGCCGTGGCACCCGCCAACGGCAGCATCGGCACGATCACCGGCCGCCACCGGCGGATGGGCTGCTCGAGCAGCCACCATGACGCCGCGGCGACCGCGACCGTCGCCGCGCACCGCAGCGCGAACAGCGGCCAACCGGTCCAGCCGGTCCGTTCCCCGTTGAGCGCCAGGAAGATCGGCCAGTGCCACAGGTAGACGCCGTAGGAGATGGCACCCAGCCACACCAGCGGCCGCCAAGCGAGTACGCGCCCGACGGGTGAGCCCTGGTCCAGCGCCACCGGTGCGACGACGAGGACCGCGGCCAGGGCCACCACGATCAGCAGTCCGGCGCGGAACTCGCGGGCGCTGCCCGTCGCGTAGTGCGCCAGTGCCGCCAACATCGCCAGGCCGACGACGGACAACGCGGTCGCGCCCCACCGCCGCCATCGCGTGCGAATCAACGTGCCACCGGCCGTCAGCACCGACCAGTCGCGCACCAGCAGGGCTGCCGCGGCGGCGCCCACCAGCATGGCCTGCACCCGCGTGTCGGTGCCGAAGTACACCCGGTCCACGTTGGATGCCATCACGATCGCGGCCGCGGCCGAGCCCGCGACGCCCGCGGTGGCGAACGCGAAGACGGCCCACCGGGCACGCGCCCCGAACAGCAAGGCGACGGCGATCACCAACAGCGGCCAGAACAAGTAGTACTGCTCCTCGACCCCCAGTGACCACGTGTGCTGCAGCGGCGAGGGCGGGCTGCCCTGCGAGAAGTAATCGGTCTTTTGTGCGACGAACGCCCAGTTCGCAACCCAGAAGAAGGCGGCGACGGCGTCGTCGCGCAGCGTTGCGGTGGCCTCCGGCGGGAACAGTGTTCGCACCGCAACCACGGCCGCCACCATGACGATCAGCGCGGGCAGCAGCCGTCGCGCCCGTCGTATCCAGAAGTCCGCCAACGAGATTCGCCCACGACGCCCCAGCTCGTCGAGCAGCAGCGAGGTGATCAGGAACCCACTGAGCACGAAGAAGACGTCAACACCGAGGAACCCGCCCGACACACCGGGAAGCCCGCCGTGCTCGGCCACGACGAGCCCGACAGCGACGGCACGGATGCCGTCCAGCGCAGGGATGCCCTTAGACCGAGCGCCACGTCGGCGCGGGGCGACACGGACCTGGCGCACTGCGCGAAGTCTAGGTGCGCCGGCGCGCCGAATCCGGAAGGCGCGCCCGCTAGTTCGTCAGCGCGATGTATTTCGTCTCGAGGTACTCGTCGATCCCCTCACTACCGCCCTCGCGGCCGAAGCCGGACTGCTTGACGCCGCCGAACGGCGCGGCGGGATCGGAGATCACGCCGCGGTTGACGCCGACCATGCCGGACTCGATGCCCTCGGCCGCCCGCAACGCCCGGTCCAGCGACTGGGTGTAGATGTAGGCCGCCAGCCCGAACTCCGTGTCGTTGGCCGCCTTGATGCCCTCCTCCTCGGTGTCGAAGCCGGCGATCGGCGCGACGGGCCCGAACACCTCCTCCTTGAGGATGCGGGCGTCGGCGGGCACGTCGGCCAGCACGGTCGCCGGGTAGAAGTTGCCGGGCCCGCCCGGGGCGACGCCGCCGACGGCGACGGTCGCACCGCGCGACACCGCGTCGGACACCAGGTCTTCGACGGTGGCGACCTGCTTCGAGTTGATCAGCGGGCCGAGCGTGGCCGATGAGTCAAGCCCCTTACCGAGGGTGAACTCGCTCATCCGCTTGACCAGCTTCTCGGTGAACTCCTCCCGCACGGCATTGGCGACGTGGAAGCGGTTGGCCGCGGTGCAGGCCTCGCCGCCGTTGCGCATCTTGGCCAGGATCGCGCCGTCGACGGCGGCGTCCACGTCGGCGTCGTCGAACACCACGAACGGCGCGTTGCCGCCCAACTCCAGCGAGAGCCGCAGTAGCTTGTCGGAGCTCTGCTTTGCGAGCGCCTTACCAACGCCGGTAGAACCCGTGAAGGTGAGCTTGCGCAAGCGTCCGTCGTCGATCAGTGCTTCGGTGATCGGTCCGGGGCTGCTGGTCGGAAGCACCGACAGCACACCCTTGGGCAGGCCCGCCTCGTCAATCAGCTGCGCCAGCAGAAGCATGGTCAGCGGCGTCTCCTGGGCCGGCTTGACGATCATCGTGCAGCCCGCCGCGAACGCCGGGCCGATCTTGCGGGTGCCCATGGCCAGTGGAAAGTTCCACGGCGTGATCGCGTAGCACGGGCCGACCGCCTGTTTGGTGACGATGATGCGGCCGTCGCCCGCCGGTTTCGGTGTGTACCTGCCGCCGATGCGCACCGCCTCCTCGGCGAACCAGCGGAAGAATTCCCCGCCGTACTTGACCTCCCCCATGCTCTCGGGCAGCACCTTGCCCATTTCCAGGGTCATCAGGGTCGCGATGTCCTCTGCGCGCTCGGAGATCTTCTCGAAGACCGAGCGCAGGATCTCGCCGCGTTCGCGGGGCGCGGTGGCCGCCCAGTCCGCCTGCACGGCGCAGGCGGCATCAAGGGCGGCGATCGCGTCTTCGGGGGTGGCGTCGGCGACGGCGGTCAGGACCTGGTCGTCGGAGGGGTCGAGAACGTTGAATGTCGACTTGCCTTCGCGTTCCTCACCACCGATCCACAGACCGGTGGGTACTGACTTCAGCAGTGCGGTGGTGTCCATACATCCATCATTTACACCTTCGATCTTCTGACCGCACTAGGGTCGTCAACATGACCGCGGATACGCAGCAGATCCCCGAAATCGCAGCCACTCCCGCCTGGCAAGCCCTGCAGCGCCATCACGACGAGATCGGCCAGAAACACCTGCGCGAGTTCTTCGCAGAAGATCCCGAGCGCGGCACTCAGCTGGCGCTGACGGTCGGCGACCTTTATATCGACTACAGCAAGCACCGGGTCACCCGCGAAACGCTGCAATTGCTGATCGACCTTGCCCGCACGGCGCGGCTCGAGCAGCACCGCGACGCGATGTTCTCCGGCGTGCACATCAACACCTCTGAGAACCGCGCCGTGCTGCACACTGCATTGCGGCTGCCCCGCGGCGCCGAGCTGATGGTCGACGGGCAGAACGTCGTCGAGGATGTGCATGCGGTGCTGGACCGGATGGGCGACTTCACCGACCTGCTGCGCAGCGGCGAGTGGACCGGCGCCACCGGTGAGCGCATCACCACCGTCGTCACCATCGGCATCGGCGGCTCGGATCTCGGACCGGTGATGGTCTACAACGCGCTGCGCCACTACGCCGACGCGGGCATCACGGCGCGATTCGTCTCGAACGTCGACCCCGCCGACCTGGTGGCCAAGCTCGATGGACTCAACCCCGCCACAACGCTTTTCATCGTCGCGTCGAAGACGTTCTCGACTCTGGAGACGTTGACCAATGCCACCGCGGCGCGCCGCTGGCTGACCGACACTCTTGGCGATGCCGCGGTATCGAAGCATTTCGTCGCGGTGTCGACGAACAAGAAGCTGGTCGACGACTTCGGCATCAACACCGACAACATGTTCGGCTTCTGGGACTGGGTCGGCGGACGCTATTCGGTGGACAGCGCGATCGGTTTGAGCGTGATGGCGGTGATCGGGCGCGAACGGTTCGCCGACTTCCTTGCCGGCTTCCACCTCGTCGACGAGCACTTCCGCACCGCGCCGCTGGAGGCCAACGCGCCGGCTCTGCTGGGGCTACTTGGCCTGTGGTACAACAACTTCTTCGGCGCCGAGACGCGCGCGGTATTGCCGTATTCCAATGACATGTCCCGGTTCGCGGCGTATCTGCAGCAGCTGACGATGGAGTCCAACGGCAAGTCGGTGCGCGCGGACGGCACAGCGGTGACCGCGGACACCGGCGAAATCTTTTGGGGCGAACCGGGAACCAACGGCCAGCATGCGTTCTACCAACTGCTGCACCAGGGCACCCGGCTGGTGCCCGCCGACTTCATCGGGCTCTCCCAGCCGACCGACGACCTGGCCACGGCCGACGGCAAGGGCAGCATGCACGACCTGCTGATGAGCAATTTCTTCGCCCAGACCCAGGTGCTGGCGTTCGGCAAGACCGCCGAGGAGATCGCCGCCGAGGGCACGCCACCAGAGGTGGTGCCGCACAAGGTGATGCCGGGTAATCGGCCGACCACGTCGATCCTCGGCACCAAGCTGACGCCCTCGGTGGTCGGCCAATTGATCGCCCTCTACGAGCATGAGGTCTTCACCGAAGGCGTCATCTGGGGCATCGACTCGTTCGACCAATGGGGAGTCGAGCTCGGCAAGACCCAAGCCAAAGCGCTGCTGCCGGTGATCACCGGCGACGATGCGCCTGCCAAGCAGTCGGACTCGTCGACCGACGCGCTAGTGCGCCACTACCGCACGGAGCGCGGTCGCAGCGCCTAGCGACGGGGCGAGATTACGGGGCGGGGATGTTGACGCAACCCACGT
>JAJKIB010000051.1 GCA_021154745.1 Mycobacterium sp. | reverse complement strand
GCGCCTGCCAAGGGGCTCGGTATTGCCGCGGGCGCCAAGCGACCCGGCGCGAAAAAGGCCGCACCCGCCGCGGAGACGACTGCTGCACCCGAGGCCGCGCCCAAGCCCGAACCCGAAGTCAAGGGACTCGGCATCGCCGCGGGAGCACGGCGTCCTGGCGCCAAGAAGACCCCTCCGGCACCCGCCGAGCCCGCGTCAACCGCGACGGAGCCGTCGTCCACTGCGGCCGAACCAGAGGTCAAGGGACTCGGTATCGCACCGGGTGCCCGGCGGCCCGGCGCGAAGAAGGCGCCGACGGCACCGAAACCCGCTGCGCCACAACCGGAGCCGGCAACTGGCGGCGAATCCGACGCTGCGCCTGAGCCTTCCGCCGAGGGCAATGGTGAGACACCTGCACCGCCGGTGAAAGGTCTTGGCATCGCCAAGGGTGCGCGCCCGCCCGGCAAGCGGTAGCTATTTTTGCTCCTCGCGTGCGCGGCGACCTGCGTTTTTACAAAATCGCTGGACTTCGATGAGACCATGGAGGACGTGACTACCCACCAGTTGCCGTGGCACAGCACCGGGCACCACCCGAAGCACCGTACGTTCACGCAGTCGTCCAAGCTGCAGGACGTCCTGTACGAGATCCGCGGGCCGGTTCACGAACACGCGTCGCGACTGGAGGCCGAGGGTCACCGCATCCTCAAGCTGAACATCGGAAACCCCGCGCCGTTCGGCTTCGAGGCGCCCGACGTCATCATGCGCGACATCATTCAGGCGCTGCCCTACGCACAGGGGTACTCGGATTCCAAGGGCATCATGCCGGCCCGACGCGCGGTGTTCACCCGCTACGAACTCGTCGATGGCTTCCCCCGATTCGACGTCGACGACGTCTATCTCGGCAACGGCGCCTCCGAGCTCATCCAGATGACACTGCAAGCCCTGTTGGACAACGGCGACCAGGTGTTGATCCCCGCACCGGACTATCCGCTGTGGACGGCCTGCACCTCGCTGGCAGGCGGCACGCCGGTGCACTACCTGTGCGACGAGACGCAGGGCTGGATGCCCGACATCGCCGACCTGGAGTCGAAGATCACCGACCGCACCAAGGCGATCGTCGTGATCAACCCGAACAACCCGACCGGCGCGGTTTATACCCGCGAAATGCTCACCCAGATGGCCGATCTCGCGCGCAAGCACCAATTGCTGCTGCTGGCAGACGAAATCTACGACAAGATCCTCTACGACGACGCCAAGCACATCGCGATGGCGTCGGTGGCACCCGACGTCCTGACGCTGACCTTCAATGGTTTGTCGAAGGCCTACCGGGTTGCCGGATACCGGTCAGGCTGGCTCGTGATCACCGGTCCCAAGGAACACGCCGAGAGTTTCATCGAGGGCATCAGCCTGCTGGCCAACATGCGGCTGTGTCCGAATGTGCCTGCGCAGCATGCGATTCAGGTCGCACTCGGTGGGCATCAGAGCATTGAGGACCTGGTACTGCCCGGCGGGCGACTGCTCGAGCAGCGCGACGTGGCATGGACCAAGCTCAACGACATCCCGGGTGTGTCGTGTGTGAAGCCCGAGGGAGCCCTCTACACGTTCCCGCGGCTCGACCCCGAGGTTTATGACATCCAGGATGACGAGCAACTCGTGCTAGACCTGCTGCTGCAGGAGAAGATCCTCGTCACCCAGGGCACCGGCTTCAACTGGCCCACGCCTGATCACCTGCGCATCGTGACGCTGCCCTGGTCGCGTGATCTGGCCAACGCGATCGAGCGGCTGGGCAACTTCCTGTCGTCTTATCGCCAGTGAGGCGCCGGGCAGTTGACGCGCTGCATCAAATCGCGAATCCGATCGCTAGGCGACTGTCGAGCCAGGTGGTGTTAGAGACGACGGGCCGGGTCAGCGGCCGGCCACGTCACACGCCCATCGGAGGTCTCCTCGACGGGGAGACCTTCTGGTTTGTCTCCATGCACGGCGACTCATCGAACTACACGCGAAACATCAAGGCCGACAACAACGTCCGGGTACGAATCGGCGGGCGATGGCGGACAGGCCGGGCTCACCTGCTGCCCGACGACGACGCACGCGCCCGCAACGCGCAACTCTCCTGGGTCAACAGAACAGCCAACAGTGGGCTCGGCACGGAGTTGCTCACCATCCGCATCGACCTCGACCGCCAGTAGCGTTACCCCGCCGGGCCGGTCAAGAAGTCTTCAGCTCCGACTCGATCTAAGCCACCCCCAGTTGGCCCGTCTACCCTGGCCGCGTGACGCACTCGCACGCCCACTCGCTGACCGGTCCGGCACCACTCGGCCCAATGGCGGCCAAGGTCGTCGTTGGCGCATTGATCGCCATCGGCGTCGTCGTGCTGGCCTGCGCGGTGTGGCTGTGGCCGAGCCAGCAGAAGGTCAACATCCCGCTGCCGTTCCAGAACGCGGCGGGAGGCGCAGTCACCACCGAAGCCGGGCATGTGCTGTCCAGCAAGGCCGCACCCTGCGGAAGCCCCTCGGCGGGCGGCGTCCTGACCGCCGAGCCGAAGCAGGCCCCGGACACCGGTGCCCAATGCGTGCAGACCCTGGTCGGCATCGACTCCGGCCCCAACAAGGGTGCCAATACGGCGCTCGAGTTCAGCGGCGGGCCCGGTCAACCCAACCTTGCCGTCGGAGACCACATCCGGCTCAGCCGTCAGGTCGACGCCGCGGGCACGACCAGCTACGCGTTCTACGACTACGAGCGGACGTGGCCGCTGATCGTCCTCGCCGCTGCGTTCGCCGTCGTGATCGTCGCGGTCGCCGGCTGGCGAGGGCTGCGGGCGATGATCGGCATCGTCGTCGCGTTCGGTGTGCTGGTGGTGTTCCTGCTGCCTGCCTTGCGCGACGGCGCATCCGCGATTCCGGTCGCATTGGTCGCATCTGCGGCGATCCTCTACGCGGTGATCTATTTGGCCCACGGGGTGAGCCTGCGCACCAGCGCGGCCCTGCTGGGCACCCTGACTGCGCTCTTGCTGGCGGCGCTGTTGTCCTGGGGCGCAATCGAATTGGCACACTTGACCGGCCTGTCCGAGGATCAGAACAACGAGGTGGCCGCCTATCTCGGCAATGTGTCGATCACCGGTCTACTGCTGGCCGGATTCATCATCGGCTCGCTCGGCGTACTCAACGACGTCACGGTCACGCAGGCCTCGACGGTGTTCGAGCTTGCCGAAACCGGCGCCAGCCGCAAAGCGATCTTCCTCGGCGCCATGCGGGTGGGCCGCGACCACATCGCGAGCACCGTGTACACGCTGGTGCTGGCCTATGCCGGTAGCGCGCTGCCACTGCTGCTGTTGTTCAGCGTGGCGAACCGGTCCCTCGGCGACGTGTTGACCAGCGAGAGCGTGGCGATCGAGATCGCTCGGTCCGCGGTCGGCGGTATCGCCCTTGCTCTCTCCGTGCCGCTGACGACGGCGATCGCCGCGGTGCTCGCAACGCCCACTAGCGGTCCAAAAGCTCCAGTAGATAGGCGCCGTATCCGGACTTGAGCAGGGTATGCGCGCGGGCGGCAAGCTGGTCGTCGTCGATGAAGCCGACCCGCCAAGCCACCTCCTCGGGCACGCTGATCTTGAGGCCTTGCCTGCGCTCGATGGTGCGGACGTAGTCGCCCGCGTCCAGCAGCGAGTCGAATGTTCCGGTGTCCAGCCATGCGGTGCCGCGGGCCAGCACGTCGACCGACAGCCGGCCCTGGTTCAGGTAGATCTGGTTGACGTCGGTGATCTCGTATTCGCCGCGTGTCGAGGGTTTCAGCGACCGCGCGATCTCGATGACGTCGTTGTCGTAGAAGTACAGCCCGGGCACCGCGTAATTCGACTTCGGTGTGGCCGGCTTCTCCTCGATCGAGAGCGCGGTGCCGTCGTCCGCGAACTCGACGACACCGTACGCCGACGGGTTCGCCACCCAGTATCCGAAAATAGCCCCGCAGCTGACCTTTTGGAATCGACTCAGGCTCGTGCCCAGGCCCGGCCCGTAGAAGATGTTGTCGCCCAGCACCAATGCCACTGATCCGTCGCCGATGTGCTCGGCACCGATCACGAACGCCTGCGCCAGTCCGTTGGGCTGGTCCTGCACGGCGTAGGTGAGGTTGATGCCCAAATCCGATCCATCGCCAAGCAATCGGTGGAATGCGGGAGCATCGTCGGGCGTGGTGATGACCAGAATGTCGCGGATGCCGGCCATCATCAGGGTTGACAGCGGGTAGTAGATCATCGGCTTGTCGAACACCGGCAGCAGCTGCTTTGACGCACCCCTGGTGATCGGATACAGCCGCGTCCCCGATCCGCCTGCCAGAATGATGCCCCGCATCAGCCCGCGAGGTCGTTCTCGGTCAGCTCGGTCGCGGCCAGCGCGGAGGCGAGGTCGGGGTGCCGGAATATCGACGTGATGTGGTCGTGCACGACACGGAACGCCGCCGCGGCGGTCGTGGCCCCGGCTGTGGACGTGACCTGTTGTTCGACGACGACAACCCCGTCATGCACATACATCCGGCCCGGTTCCGCCCTGACGTCAGCGGACTGCGCCCAATCGAGCAGCGCGTCGTGCCCCTGAGCGGCGCCCTTGGCGTCGCCAACCTCGATATCGTCGCTGGACAGCGACAGCAGTGTGTCGAAGTCCCGTTCGTTGAGCGCGTCATGCCAGGCCAAGACGGTCGCAATCTCCGAAGTGGTCATGGTCGTGAAGGTACGCCATTCAGAACGGCGTGCGTTCCAACCAGCTGTCCCACACGGCGGTGTCGCCGAATGCCTCGATGCCGCCCTCGGCGACGGTGCGCCTGCGCACGACGGCCAGCAGCAACTCCTTCGCGGGGCCGCGTAGCGCAACGTCTCCCTTGCCGTGGTCGTGCGACCAGGCAACGCCGTCCTCCTTGTCGCTCGTGATGGTCCACTCGCCTGTCGGACCGAGGCCGTCGTCGGTGGCATGTAGGTGCAGCGTCCGGCCTAGCGCCAACGGCAACGGCTGCGATCGGGCCTCGACGCTGACCCGCTCGATCCATTCGCTGATCCCGTCGGCGGCCAGCTCAGGCGACAGCTTGTAGTCCAGGCCGAGTGCGAGCGCGGCGTCGGCGCGGTGCACCGTGGCCTCGTGAAGGCGACGGCGGATCCACCAGCCGCACGGGCGCGCGCCGAGGAACGTCCACACCCTCGTCTCGGGGCCAACGCGGTCGACGGCGTCGATGATGAGCTGCGCGCCCTTGTTCAACCAGTCGATGGCGGCGTCGGGGTCGTCCGGCGGTTTGCCGTTGCGGACATCGCGTGGGTCCAGTGGGTCGCCCCGGCGGTCGGCGATGATCTGTGCGGCCCAACGGTTTCCGCGCCCGACATGGCGGAACAACTGTTTGAGCGTCCAGTCGGGGCAGGTCGGCACGGGCGTTGACGGGTCTGCACTGCGGATCAGGTCCCCGAAGTCCCGGGTCTGGTCGAGCAGCGCCGCTCGGAAATCCACGCTACGAACCTAACTCAATATCGGACGCGGAATCCCCCGATGAATCTGATCGTGTTGCCGTCGGGGTCGATGATCGTCGACAGTCGCACGCCCTTGTTGGCTTCGGCGATCTCGCCGGGATCAAGGCCGCGCCCCCTCACCTGCGCGAGATGAGCTTCGAGGTCATCGACGGCGAAGTTGAGCAGGCCCGAGCCCGCCCGCTGCGGATCGCTGAACACTTGCACCCAGGCACCGGGCACCACCTGCCATTCCACCAGGGTGGGCATCGGGTTGTTGTCGGCCGGCCGCCCGAACAGCGACGAATACCACCGCTGACTCTTCTCCAGGTCAGACACCGGCACAACGGCCAGCACATGCTCAATCGGCATGGGAAACCTCCTTGTATCGGTCCTCAGGGGTATTGACCCGGCTACGCGCGAGAAACCATCGCGGGATCAGGGGACTTGTTGCGGCGCAGTTCGACGGAACGGTCAAGCAGGCGTCGGCTGGCTAGTGCTTTTGCCCAAGCAGTACACCCGCCAGCCTGCGGTGGTCCACCGGTCGGTGTCGAGGCAATTGCGGCCGTCGACAACGACTTTCGCGCGCACGGTGTCGGCCAGGTCGGCGGGGTCGAGCTCGACGAACTCGCGCCATTCGGTGAGCACGAGCACGGCGTCGGCGCGGTCACAGGCCTCCAGCACCGACGTCGCATAGTTCAGCGTCGGGAACAGGCGCTGCGAGTTCTCGATCGCCTTCGGGTCGTAGACGTTGACGTTGGCTCCGTTGAGTTGCAGCATGCCTGCCACGTTGAGAGCGGGCGAGTCCCGGACGTCGTCGGACTCGGGTTTGAACGCGGCGCCGAGCACGGCCACATTGGCACCGAGCAGCGAGCCGCCGCACGCCTTGGTGGCCAGGTCGACCATGCGGGTGCGGCGCCGCATGTTGATGCTGTCGACCTCGCGCAGGAAAGTCAGCGCATGGTTGGCGCCGAGCTCACCGGCCCGTGCCATGAAGGCGCGGATGTCCTTGGGCAGGCACCCGCCGCCGAAGCCGAGGCCGGCGTTGAGGAAGCGACGGCCGATCCGCGGGTCATATCCCAGCGCGTCGGCCAGCAGGGTGACGTCGGCGTCGACGGCCTCGCACACCTCGGAGATCGCGTTGATGAACGAGATCTTGGTGGCCAGAAAGGCGTTCGCGGACACCTTGACCAGTTCGGCGGTCTGAAGGTCGGTGACAAGGAACGGCACATCCTCCTCCAGCAGTGGGGCGTATAGCTCGCGGATCGCGGCCTCGGCCCGGATCGAATCTCGTTGCACACCAAGCACAATGCGGTCGGGATGCAGTGTGTCGTGAACGGCGAAGCCCTCGCGCAGGAATTCCGGATTCCATGCCACCTCGACGTCGATGCCTTGTGGCGCAAGGCCGCTGGCCCGGTGCGACAGCTCGGCGGCCGTGCCGACCGGCACCGTAGACTTACCGACGATCACTGCGGGCCTGCTCAGCCGGGGCACAAGCGTGTCGATCACGGCGTTGACGTGGCGCAAATCGGCGCCGTATTCGCCCTTCTTCTGCGGGGTTCCGACGCCAAGGAAGTGCACATCGGCGAAGCCGGCTGCTTCGTCGTAGTCGGTGGTGAAGCGCAGTCGGCCGGCAGCAAGGTTGTCGCTCAACACCTTTCGCAAGCCGGGCTCGTAGAACGGGATGTCGCCCGACGCGAGCTTGGCGACCTTGCCCGCATCGATGTCGACGCCGATCACGTCGTGCCCGAGTTCGGCCATTCCGGCGGCATGGGTCGCGCCGAGATAGCCCGTGCCGAAAACGGTGCATCGCATACTGCCTCTATAGGCAGCCAGGATGAGCTAACTGCTAAGGGACACCAAGCGGCAGGCCAACGGAAGGTTACCGCTAGTGGCGGCCGCCGCCTCCGACGCAGACAAACAGGACGCAGCCTCCGCCGTTGCCGCCGGACGAGCCAGATCCGCCCGAGCCTCCTGAGCCTGGGTAGTCATGGGAGCCCGACCGGCCGGAGCCGGGGTATCCACCGGAGCCAGAACCGCCGGACCCCGAGCCGCCTCCGCCGGGATACGGCCACTGCGGGTAATCCGGCGGATCCTGCTGGGGCGGCTCCTGCGGTTCTGGTTGCTGCTGCCACGGCGGTGACCACGGAGGTGTCCATGGCTTTGGCCGCGGGTAGTAAACGGGCGGCGGCAAGTACGGGTTGTACACCGGCGGGTTGTACACGGGCGCCGGGATATAGGGAACCGGCGGCGGCGCCGCGGGAATCGGAGCGGGCGGGGGTGCCTCAGGAGCCGGCGGCGGTGCGGCCGGTGCGGGTGGCGGTGCCTGCGGAGCGGGCGCCTGCTCAACGAAGACCTGACGTGGCGCCTGTCGGGGCGCGGGGGCTTCCTGCACGGCGACTGGCACCGGCGGCTTGATGGTCTCCGGAGGCGGAGGCGGTGCGACAGGCTGCGCCTCCTGCTGCACCGGCGCCGGTGCGGGCGCCACAGTGCTGGGCACAATCGCGTTCGGGCCGGGGCTTGGCCGCTGGTCGACCGTCGGCCGGATGCTGACGGCAAGCGAAATGACGAGTGCCACAACACCAACCACGAAGATCGACGTCAGCGCGCTGCCGACGAGCAGGAACGGCTTGCGGCCCTCCTCGGCAGCGATGGGCTCCATATCGGTCTGCGCCGCGTAATCGTCGAGCCGTGCATCGGCTCCGACAGGAGCCAGCTGGGTCTCGGCGGCGGCAAGGCCCGCGTAGGCGTTACCGGCGGTCGTGCCGTCCGGGTCAAGGGAGTAGGCCAGACCAGCGGTGGTCGCCTCCAGAGCAGGCGCGTTGGCCGATGCCAGCGCCGCACCACGGGCCAGCGCGATTTCCGGTTCGTCGGGCGCGCTGACCGGCAAGCTGACGAGGTTCTCCAGATGCGCCTTCACCGATGTGACGTCGACGCCGGAGCCGACGACGAACATGCCCTGCGGCGGTGAGTCCTGGGCGTCCACGGCCGCGGCCATCTCGGTGAGAACCGCCATCGCGTCATCACTGTGCAGCGACCGGCTCAACACCTTCACGACGGAGCCGTCGGCGGTCCGCACCACGGACAGCGTCGCGGTGTCGCGGTCGATGAACAACAGCGCGGTGGTGGAGTAACCAACGGCCCGGCCCACGGCCTGCGCTAGTGCGCCGGCGGCATGGCCGTCCGACACGAGCATGACGTCGTCGATGCCCCGGGCGGCCAGCGCATCACGCAGCGTGGACGCCTCGGCATGATCGCTCCACGTGACGCCGATCGACTTCAGGTGGTGGCCGCCGGCGGCAGCGCTTTCCTTGGTGCCAAGCACCGCCTCGACGACCTGTTCAGCCGCGCTCAAAGACGTTGCTGTGCCATCGTTGGCGGTGATGTCGAACGCATCATGGTCAACGATCGACCCGTCGGCTTTCTCGCCTTCGACCAGCACCATGCGGACCGTCGTAGGTGTCATCGACACACCTAATACGATGTCCACTGACCCCTCCAAAGTGTTTGCTACGCTATCAAGATTACCGTTGCGCACTCATCCCGTACGGGCCGGCAACTAGATACTTCATCGGCACTACCAGCTTAGGCGTTACATCCCACCGCATTTGCTGGCGGTGCTGAAGTTCTGGCCGGACCGCGGCGGCACGAGTACTCGCCGGCGCCGGTACTAAAACCCTACTCGGCACAACGACAACCCGTGCTGCGCCGTTCAAATTCCCTTACGTCTCAGCTTCTTCGGCCTTCTCGGGTCGCCGACCCGGAATGCCGAGGTCGCCGAACAAGGTGGAACGGCGCGACGGCTGATACCCGTGCACGGCCTCCGCGTATGCGGTCTCGGCGTGCTGCGTGAAGTCAACACCGGTCGTCTCATCCTCGGCGCTGATCCGGAAGCCCATGAACCGGTCGATCACCTTGGCCAACACGTACGACACGGCGAACGCGTACACGCCGACGACCACTGCGCCCAGCGCCTGCTTGCCGAGCTGAGCGAAGCCGCCGCCATAGAAGAGACCTTGTGCGCCGCCCGTCATCACCTCGGTGGCCAGCAGTCCGATCAGCAGCACACCAACGACTCCACCGACGAAGTGCACACCGACCACGTCGAGTGAATCGTCGTAGCCGAACCGGAATTTCGCGCCGACCGCGAACGAGCAGACGATGCCCGCCGCCAGTCCCACGACGGCAGCGCCAAGGGTGTTCACGGTTCCGCACGATGGAGTGATCGCGACCAGCCCGGCGACCACACCGGAGGCGGCACCGAATGTGGTTGGCCTGCCGTCGCGGACCCGCTCGACGAAGATCCAGCCGAGCATGCCGAGGCAGCCGGCCACCACCGTGTTCAGGAAGACCGCAGAGGCCATCCCGTTGGCGGCCAGGGCGGAACCGGCGTTGAACCCGAACCAGCCGAACCACAGCAGGCCGACACCGAGCAGCACGAAGGGCAGGTTGTGCGGGCGCATGGCGTCCTTCTGGAAACCGATCCGGGGGCCGAGAACCAGAGCCAGCGCCAGCGCCGACATGCCGGAGACGATTTCGACGACCATGCCGCCCGCGTAGTCCAGCGCACCGAGATCGAGCAGCCAACCACCCGGCGCCCACACCCAGTGGGCCACCACTGCGTAAACGGCGATGGTCCACAGCGGGACAAAAACCATCCAGGCCGCGAACTTGGCTCGATCCGCGATCGCGCCGCTGACCAAGGCCGCGGTGACGATCGCGAAGCCCAGTTGGAAGGTGGCGAACAACAATTCCGGCACTGGACCGCGGGCGGTGTCCGGGTTGATGCCGAGCATCCCGATGTGCTTCAGGCCGCCGACGAATCCGCCGGCGCTGTCGTCGGAGAACGCGAGCGTGTAGCCGACGAGCAACCAGGCCACAGTCACCAGCGGGATCGAGATGAAGCTCATCATGATCATGTTGAGCACGCCCGTGGCGCGAACCATGCCGCCGTAGAAGATGGCGAGTCCGGGGGTCATCAGTAGGACGAGCGCGGTGCTGGCGAGCAGCCATGCGGTGGCGGCTGGATCGATCGTGTCCAATTCGGGCTCCCTCCAGGATCGGAGACGAGCATAGGGTCCGCGTTTCGGCCGCGTTACCAAACCCTCACGGTCGCGGCGCTGCCTCAGCTGGACTTGATGAAGTTCTGATACGAGCGCGACGGGGTCGGGCCGCGCTGGCCCTGATACTTGGAGCCGGCCTGCGCACTGCCGTAGGGGTGCTCGGCGGGGCTGGTGAGCCGGAGCAGGCAGAGCTGGCCGATCTTCATCCCGGGCCACAGCGTGATCGGCAGGTTGGCGACGTTGGACAGCTCCAGCGTGATGTGGCCGGAGAAACCGGGATCGATGAAGCCGGCGGTCGAGTGGGTCAACAGGCCGAGCCGGCCGAGCGAGGACTTGCCCTCGAGCCGGCCGGCGAGATCGTCGGGCAGCGTGCACAGCTCCAGCGTCGAGCCGAGCACGAATTCGCCGGGATGCAGCACGAACGGCTCGCGCGGGTCCGGCTGCACGAGGCTGGTGAGCTCGTCCTGCTGGATGGACGGGTCGATGTGGGTATAGCGCGTGTTGTTGAAGACACGGAACATGTTGTCGAGGCGGACGTCGACGCTCGACGGCTGCACCAGGTCCGGGTCGTATGGATCGATACCCAGCCGCTCGGCGGCGATTTCGGCTCGGATGTCGCGATCGGAGAGCAGCACGCGACGAGCGTAGCCGCTCGGATGTTAGCCTTCGTGGTCAAGCAGGCCAGTCCGACATGCCGATGTAGTTCAATGGCAGAACATCAGCTTCCCAAGCTGAATACGCGGGTTCGATTCCCGTCATCGGCTCCACTCTGAGCAGTGCAGATACGACTATTGGGTTCGCCCGGTACGGCGGGCGGTGCCG
>JAJKIB010000050.1 GCA_021154745.1 Mycobacterium sp. | reverse complement strand
CGCGGTTCCGGACTCCGGCTGGGACGGCTCAGGCTCGTATGCCTACGCCGATCAGAACACCCGACAGCAGCTGAGGTCCGAGGCGATGGCCGATGCCGATCGCGAGGTGCACAAGGTGCTCTATCGCGAGGCCGCCCAGATCACGCTGCGACGGGGCTACCTTGACGACCAGTACAACTTCTTGGCCACCACCAGCCAGGTGACGTTTCCGCTGCAGTTCATCCCGCGGTACGGCGAGGCGATCAAGCTGGCCATCGAAATCGCCGCATTGCAGGCGGCCCTCGGCGAGAGCTATCACCAGATGAACCAGCTTCAGTCCGAGGTGGCGCAGAACGCCGCCGAACTGCAGCAGGCGGCCGGCCGATATTCGGGGGTGGCCGATGGTGCCGAATTGCCCGGCGCCGCAGTGAATTTCGAAGGGACGTCCTATGTCTCCCGCGGAATCGAGTCTCCGCCGGCCGGGGATTCCGGCCCGATGATCACGCCGGGCGACACGGCGCAGGCAGGGTCCCAGCCGATTGCGGGCGGCCCGCCGGCGCTTCCGCAGGTACCACAGCTCGGCTCTCCGCTGAGTCCACTGGGCGGACTCGTTACCGCCGCCATGCCGGCGACCGGAGCGCTCGCCGCCACGCCGGGCCCACGCCGCACCAAAAAGTCCCGGCGCCACGACGATGAACCGACAGACGACATCGACACGGCCGACGACGACAAGGATCCGACAAAGGCCGCGTCGCGCGACGGCGAATCCGAGCGCGCACCGGTGGATGTCGAGCACGATCCCCAACCCGACCGGCTGGAAGTAACCGTCGCAGCTACGTTGGATTCGGACAATTCACCCGGGCCGCCGGCCGGGACGCCACCGCAGGATAGACGGTAGGGAAGAGGGGAGAGGGCAACCATGTCCGGCGACGATTTGCGCGTCACGACGGGCCATCTCGGTGAGCTGGCCGTCAAACAAGGCCGCGCGGCGGTCGGGATCAGATCGGCCACGATCGTCGTGGAGGGCGCCGACGCTGCCGTGCGAAATACTCATGGCAGCATCGCTTCAGCCTCTGCGAGTGCGCTGGCGGCCCTACTTGCCGCCCGTCGAAGCGCAGGCGCGGAGATGGCCGCGATCTCTGATGCGTTGTGCGACAAGCTCGCCGAAGCGGCGAAGCGCTACGACCGGGCTGACGACGCGATGAGCGGTACCTTGCGCGCACGGATGCAGGCAGGGCAAGCATGACACATGCACGTCCAACGCATTTCGACGACGTCGTCGGCGTCGAGGTCACCATCGACGGCATGCTCGTCATCGCCGACCGGCTCAACCTGATGGACTTCCCAGTGGCGCTGGGTATTCGGCTGAACATCCCGCAGGTGGAGCTGCGCAACATCGTGTGGGAGCAGGTGGCACGTGACCTGACCGCACAAGGCGTGCTGGACATTTTCGGCGAACCGCACCCGGAGGTCGCCGCTATGGTCGACACCCTCAGCCGGGCCGACCGGACGCTAGAAGGTCGGTGGTGGCGGCGCGATGTCGGTGGCAAGATGGTGCGCTTCGTGGTCTGTCGTAAGGGGGATCGCCATGTCGTTGCCGCGCGGGACGGTGACATGCTGGTTCTGCAGCGCGTCTCGCCCCAGGTTGGGTTGGCGGGCATGGTGACGACGGTGCTCGGCCCCGCCACCGCGGCCGACGTGGAACCGCTCACCGGCGTGGCGAGCAAATTGGCGGAATGCAAGTCGCCAAATCAAATCTCGAAATACGGCGTAGCGCCCACCTCCGCCCGCACCTACGCCGAGATCATCGCAGACCCCGCCAGCTGGGTCGAAATCACTGCGAACGAGCGGCATCCCGGCGGCACCTACACCCAGGCAGATGTCGCGGCCGGGGTACTCGACTCACGGCAGGGTCGCATCGTGTCGATCCCGCGGCGGGTGAACGGCGAGCTGTACGGCAGCTTTCTGCCCGGCAGCCGGGAGAACATGCAGCGCGCGCTCGACGGGCTGATCGAGTTTCTTCCGTCCCGCACCTGGTTCGACCAGGCCGACGCCGACTCCTGCGCGGATTGAGCCTGGATTGAGGAAGGCATTCCATGGTGGGTGACACTCCGCTACACGATTCCGATGATGAGCGCGACGACCTCGCCGCGCTCGATTTCTCCGTTGCCGAAACCGAGCCGCTCGAGTCCGATCTCGATGCGCTGGGTGATTACGCCGAGGCAGCCACGGCCGACGACGAGCTTGCGGTGCGGGTGTTCGCCGTGACCAATCCGCCGGGGACGGTCACGGTAACGGCCTTTCTGGACGGCCGTGTCAAGCAGGTCGACCTTTCGCCGAAGGTAACCGACATGACGGAAGCAGATCTCGCCGACGAGATCGTGGTCATCGCGGGTCTGGCCACTCAGGACGCCAGGTCGGCGCAATACGCCTACATGCTTGACGGCATGCATCAGCAGGGCCATGACGATGTCGCGACCCGTGACTTCCTCGCCCGAGACCTCGACCTGCCGACCCCGGACGAGGCCAAAGCCGCTCGGGCACAGCTCTTCTCGACACGATATGCAGGTGGCCATGACTGAGCATCTCGCCAGCCTCTTCGGTAGCGCCGTAGGCATGCTGGCCAGCTCCCAAGCGCGGTCGTTCGAGTTGTTCACCGAGGTCACCACTCTCGACGAATCCGCGTGCGACGCATGGGTGGGCCGGATCCGCTGCGGGGACACCGACCGGGTGACGCTGTTCCGGGCCTGGTACTCCCGCTCCAACTTCGGGCAGCTCGCCGGATCCGCAGAGATCTCGATGAACAGCCTCAATGCCAGGATCCCGATCGGCGGGATGTTCGGCGACATCACCTATCCGATCAATTCGCCGTTGGGGATCACGATGGGTTTCGCCGTGCACGAGGCCTCGGTCGGCAACTACGCCGACGCGATGGAGGCGCTGGAAGACGTGCCGTCCACCGGCGCAGAACATTTGGTGTCGTGGGTGAAGGCGGTGATCTACGGCGCCGCCGAACGCTGGACCGACGTCATCGACGAAGTCAGGGGTGCCGGCGGCTGGCCGGACAAGTTCCTGGCCGCCGCGGCCGGAGTGGCGCACGGAGTGGCGGCGGCCAACCTCGGGTTGTTCACGGAGGCCGAACGCCGTCTGACCGAATCGAATTCGTCTCCGGCGGGGGAGGCATGCGCGCCGGCCATCGCCTGGTATCTGGCGATGACGCGTCGCAGCCAGGGCAATGAAGAGGCCGCGCTGGCACTGCTGGAGTGGCTGCAGGCCACCCACCCCGAGCCGAAAGTCGCTGCCGCGCTGAAGGATCCGACCTACCGGTTGGTGACCACCACACCGGAGAAGATCGCGTCGCGGCGCGACCCGTGGGATCCGGCCAGCGTGGTGGCCGATACGTCGGGTCGGGAGAAGCTGCTCGCGGAGGCGCAGGCAGAGCTCGACCGGCAGATCGGCCTGACGCGGGTCAAGGAACAGATCGAGGCGTACCGCGCGGCCACGCAGATGGCCAGGATCCGCGCCGCCCGCGGCATGAAGGTGGCGCAGGCGTCAAAGCACATCATCTTCGCCGGTCCGCCCGGCACGGGTAAAACGACGATCGCCCGGGTAGTCGCCAACATCCTTGCCGGCCTCGGCGTGATCGCCGAACCCAAGCTCGTCGAGTCCTCCCGCAAGGATTTCGTCGCCGAGTACGAGGGCCAGTCCGCGGTGAAGACGAGCCGTACCATCGACCGCGCCGTCGGCGGGGTGTTGTTCATCGACGAGGCCTACACGCTGGTGCAGGAGCGCGACGGGCGTGCCGACCCGTTCGGCACCGAGGCGCTGGACACGCTGCTGGCCCGGATGGAGAACGACCGCGACCGCCTGGTGGTGGTGATTGCGGGGTACAGCGCAGACATCGACCGCCTACTCGAATCCAACGACGGTCTGCGGTCGCGGTTCGCCACCCGTATCGAGTTCGACTCGTATACGCCGGACGAGATCGTCGACATCGCGAAAGTTATTGCTGCCGCCAACGACTCGACCCTCGACGACGAAGCGGCGAAGCGGGTGCTCGAGGCGGCGACGCTGCTGTCTCAGCGTTCACTGAACGGCAAGCCGGCCCTGGATATCGCGGGCAACGGCCGGTATGCCCGGCAATTGGTGGAGGCCGGCGAGCAGAGCAGGGACATGCGGCTGTCGCGGTCGCTGGATTTCGACAGCCTGGGCGTCGATCAGCTCAGCGAGATCAACGGCGAGGACATGGCCGCTGCGATTGCAGCCATCCACGCCCGCCTGAGTATCGGCGAGTAACCGATGGCGGGTTTCCGGCTTACCACCAAGGTTCAGGTCAGCGGTTGGCGCTTCCTGCTGCGCCGCGTCGAGCACGCGATCGTGCGGCGGGACACCAGGATGTTCGACGATCCGCTGCAGTTCTACAGCCGCGCCGTGTCGGCAGGCATCACGATCGCGGTACTGGTGTGCCTCGGCGCGGGCCTGTTGGCCTACTTCAAGCCGCTCGGAAAAAGGGGCGGGGACACGCTTCTCGTCGACCGCAGCACCAACCAGCTCTATGTGGTGATGCCCGGAACCGGGCAGTTGCGGCCCGTGTACAACCTGACGTCGGCGCGACTGGTGCTGGGCAACGCCGGTACCCCGATGGCGGTGAAGTCCGATGAGCTCAACAAGATGCCCAAGGGGCAGCCGATCGGGATTCCCGGGGCGCCGTACGCCACTCCGGTCGCCGGCGTCGCGCAGTCGATGTGGACGTTGTGCGACACGGTCGCGAAACCGGAAAGCGTCGCGCCCACGGTGGAGACGTCGGTGATCGTGCGGCCGTTGGTCGCTGACGGTTCGGTCGGTCCGATGCGACCGGATCAGGGTGTGCTGGTGTCGTACAAGGGCAACGACTGGCTGGTGACCAACGACGGCAGGCATTCCATCGACCTCGCCGACCGCGCCGTGACGTCGGCGGTGGGCATCCCGGTGACGGCCAAGGCGACTCCGATTTCCGAGGGCTTGTTCAATGCGCTGCCGAACGCGGGGCCCTGGCAATTGCCGGAGGTGCCCGCGGCGGGCGCCCCGAATACCGTTGGCCTGCCGGCGAGTCTGGTGATCGGGTCGGTGTTCACGGCGGTCACAGAGTCAGGCGAACAGCGTTATGTGGTGCTGCCCGAGGGGGTGGCACGGGTCAACGACACCACGGCGGCCGCGCTGCGGGCCACCAACTCGTTCGGCCTGATCTCACCGCCGTCGGTGGAGTCCAGCGTCGTCGCGAAGATCCCGGAGCAGGTCTACAGTTCGCCCCTGCCGGACAAGCCGCTGGAGATCCTGCTGCGCAAGGATGCGCCCGCGCTGTGCTGGGCGTGGGAGCGGGCGCCCGGTGACCAGGCACCGAAGACCACGGTGATCAGCGGGAGGCATCTGCCGATCGCGTCGTCGGCGCTGACCACGGGCATCAAGCAGATCGGCGGCGATTCAACGGTTTACATGGACGGCGGCCAGTATGTTCGGCTGCAGTCACCGGATCCTCGCTACGGCGAGAGCCTCTACTACATCGATCCGCAGGGCGTGCGGTACGGCCTGCCGGACGAGGAGACCGCCAAGAACATCGGGTTGATAGGGCCGAAGACCGCGCCGTGGCAGGTGGTGACATTGCTGGTGGATGGGCCGGTGTTGTCCAAGCAGGCCGCGCTTCTCGAGCATGACACGCTGCCCGCCGACCCGAATCCCCGCAAGATCGAAGCCGGAGGCGGCTGATGACGACGAAGAAATTCACCCCAATCATCAAGAGAGGACCGCGGTTAACGCCCGGCGAGATCAACGTCACGCCGCCCGACGACCTCGGCATCGAGATACCGCCGTCCGGCATCCAGAAGGCGCTGCCATGGGTGATGGGCGGCGGCATGCTCGGGATGATCGGGATCATGATCTTCACCGGCATCAGGCAACTTTCGCCGTACATGCTGATGATGCCGCTCATGATGGTGATGGCCACGGTCGGGTTCATGGCCGGTGGCGGACCGGGCGGCAAGCGCGTGCCCGAGATCAACGCCGACCGCAAGGAGTATCTGCGATATCTGTCCGGACTGCGGACACGTGTGACGTCATCTGCCGCCGCGCAGGTGGCGTTTTTCAATTACCACGCACCGCATCCCGACGACCTGCTGTCGATCGTCGGCACCAACCGGCAGTGGTCGCGTCAAATCAACGCCGACTTCTACGCGGCGACTCGGATCGGCATCGGCGCGGAACCCGCGGTCGACAGGCTGTTGAAGCCCGCGGTCGGAGGTGAGTTGGCGGGCCCGCAGGGCGCACCTCAACCGCACCTGGAACCGGTGAGCCACATGTGGGTGACGAAGTTCCTGCGCACCCATGGCCTGATCCACGACTGCCCGAAACTAGTGCAGCTGCGCACATTTCCGACGATCGCGGTCGGCGGCGACGCGGCGGGTGCCGCCGGGTTGCTGACCGCGATGATCTGTCACCTGGCGGTGTTCCATCCGCCGGACCTGCTGCAGGTCCGCGTCCTCACGGACAATCCGGAGGACCCGAACTGGGCGTGGCTCAAGTGGTTACCGCATGTCCAGCATCAGAGTGACACGGACGCCGCGGGCGCCACCCGGCTGGTATTCACCCGCCCCGACGGCCTCAGCGATCTGACCGCCCGAGGCCCGCATACCGCCGACTCGGCGCCGAGCGGGCCGTACGTCGTCGTCATCGATCTCACCGGCGGCAGGGCCGGATTCCCCGTCGACGGCCGGGCCGGCGTCACGGTGATCACGCTCGGCAACCATCGCGGCTCCGCGTACCGGATCCGCGTCGATGCCGACGGCACCGCCGATGATCGGCTGCCCAACCAGACATTCCGGCTCGTCACCTCGGTGGCCGACCGGATGACGCCGGCGCAGGCCAGCCGCGTCGCGCGCAAGCTTGCCGGCTGGTCCATCACCGGCACCATCATCGACAAGAGCGTCCGGGTACACAAGAAGGTCGCCACCGAGTGGCACCAGCTGGTCGGTGCCCAGACGGTGGAGGAGGTCACCCCCAGCCGGTGGCGGATGTTCACCGACACCGACCGTGATCGGCTGCGGATCCCGTTCGGGCATGAGCTGAAGACCGGCGACATCATGCACCTGGACATCAAGGAGGGTGCCGAGTTCGGCGCTGGTCCGCACGGAATGCTCATCGGCACAACCGGTTCCGGCAAGTCGGAGTTCCTGCGCACACTGATCCTGTCGCTGGCTGCCACCCATCATCCGGATCAAGTCAACCTGCTGCTCACCGACTTCAAGGGCGGCTCAACCTTTCTCGGCATGGAGAAGTTGCCGCACACGGCGGCGGTCGTCACCAACATGGAAGAGGAAGCCGAGTTGGTCAGCCGGATGGGCGAGGTGCTCACCGGCGAACTGGACCGTCGCCAGTCCATCCTGCGGCAAGCGGGTATGCAGGTCGGCGCGGCGGGTGCGCTGTCGGGCGTTGCCGAATACGAGAAGCACCGCGAACGCGGCGCCGACCTACCCCCGCTGCCAACACTTTTCGTCGTCGTGGACGAATTCGCCGAGCTGCTGCAGAACCACCCCGACTTCATCGGCCTGTTCGACCGGATCTGCCGTGTCGGCCGGTCGTTGCGGGTGCACCTGCTGCTGGCTACCCAGTCGCTCAATACCGGGGGTGTCCGGATCGACAAGCTCGAACCCAACCTGACTTACCGGATCGCGTTGCGCACCACCAGCTCCGCGGAGTCCAAGGCGGTGATCGGAACTCCCGAGGCGCAGTACATCACCAACAAGGAAAGCGGTGTCGGTTTCCTGCGGGTCGGCATGGAAGATCCGGTCAAATTCCACAGCAGTTTCACCGGCATCAATTACGTGCCGTCGACCCCAGTGACCGACGACGGCGAAGTCAAGCCCCGTACCCACGGCCAGGCCCAGCTGCGAATCCGTCAGTTCACGGCCGCTCCGATCTTCGATACGGCTGTGACATCGTGAGCATCCAATCCGAGCAGCGTGTACTGCGCGAGGTCGTGCTCGAACAACTGACCACCGGAGAGATCCGCGCCTATCGAATGTGGTTGCCGCCGTTGACCGATCCGACGCCCGTCAACGAACTCGTGGAGCGGGACCGGCTACGGCAACCGCTGCGGTTCGGCCTCGGGATCATGGACGAGCCTCGTCGGCACCGCCAGGAAGTGTGGGGCATCGACGTGTCCGCCGCAGGCGGAAACATTGCCGTCGGCGGCGCACCGCAGACCGGCAAGTCGACGTTCCTGCAGACGCTGGTGCTGTCGGCGGCGGCCACGCACACTCCGAAACAGGTCCAGTTCTACTGCGTCGACCTCGGCGGCGGTGGCCTGATGTACCTCGAGGACCTTCCGCACGTCGGCGGTGTCGCGACGCGCTCCGAACCGGACCGGGTGAACCGCGTCGTCGCAGAAATGAAAGCCATTCTGCGCCAACGTGAAAGCATGTTCAAACAGCACCGGGTCGGGGCGATGGCCGCGTACCGCCAGATGCGCGAGGACCCGAACCATCCGGCGGCGGCCGACCCGTTCGGCGACGTATTCCTGGTGATCGACGGCTGGCCGGCGTTCGTCGCCGAGTTCCCCGACCTGGAGCCCGTCGTGCAGGATCTTGCCGGGCAGGGCCTGGCCTTCGGTGTACACACCATCATCTCCACACCGCGCTGGACCGAACTGAAATCACGTGTGCGCGACTACCTGGGCACCAAGATCGAGTTCCGGCTCGGCGACGTGAACGAGACCCAGATCGACCGGATCACCCGTGAAATCCCGGCCAACCGGCCGGGCCGCGCGGTGTCGATGGAGAAGCACCACCTGATGATGGGGGTGCCGCGGCTCGACGGTGTGCACAGCGCCGACAACCTCGTCCCGGCGATCTCGGAGACCGTGCAGATCATTGCCGCCCGCAACGTCGAGCAGGCGCCGCGGGTGCGCGTGCTGCCGGAGCGCATCTACCTCCACGAGCTCGATCCGCACCCGCCCAGCCCGGACGCCGACTACCGCACCCGCTGGACCGTGCCACTCGGCATCCGGGAGTCGGACCTCACGGTGGCCTACAACCAGATGCACATGACGCCGCACCTGCTGGTCTTCGGTGCCCCGAAGTCCGGCAAGACGCGCATTGCGCATGCCGTGGCGCAGGCGATTTGCGAGCGCAACAGCCCCGCGCAGGTGCGCTTCATGCTGGCCGACTTCCGGTCGGGTCTTCTCGACGCCGTGCCGCAGAGCCATCTGCTCGATGCAGGCGCGGTCAACCGCAACAACGCCACACTGGAGGAGGCGATCAAGGCGCTGGCGATCAACCTGCAAAAGCGGCTGCCGCCGCCCGACCTGACCACCGCCCAGCTGCGGTCACGGTCGTGGTGGACAGGCCCCGACGTCGTGCTGCTGGTCGACGACTGGCACATGATCGTCGCCGCCAGTTGGGTGCTTCCGCCGATGGCGCCGCTGTTCCCGCTGTTGCCCGCGGCGGCGGACATCGGGCTGCACCTCGTCGTGACGTGCCAGATGAGCCAGGCCCATCGGGCCACCATGGACAAGTTCGTGGGCGCCGCGTATGGCGCCGGTTCGCCGACGATGTTCCTGTCCGGGGAGAAGCAGGAGTTCCCCTCGAGCGAGATCAAGCTGAAGCGCCGTCCGCCTGGCCAGGCGTTTCTCGTCACGCCGGACGGAAAAGAGGTCATCCAGGCGGCCTACGTGGATCCACCGGAAGAAGAAGTGTCGGCAGCACTCCGGGGAGGCGGTTAAGATATAGCGAGACGCTCAGCAAAGCTGGCAGCGGCAAGCCAGCAAAGGGATCGGGGAACAGGTTCCGGTACGTTTAGGCAACCCTTTGGTTGGCCGCGCACAAATCAATATGCAGGGTTTTCGGAATACGTAAGGAGCAACCGCAAATGCAACCGATGTCGCACAATCCCGGTGCCGTTGGAGTCGGCGCACAGGTCGTCGCAAATGGGACCCGTGGCCTGGCCACCGGTACCGCAGCGTCGGCCGCGGTGACCGCCCTGGTGCCGGCCGGCGCCGACGAGGTCTCGGCCCACGCGGCCCTGGCCTTCGCCAGCGAGGGCATCGAGGCCCTTGCGCTGAACTCGTTCGCGCAGGAAGAGCTGTCCCGCGCAGGCGCTGCATACATGGAGATTGCGGGCATCTACACCACGGTCGACGGCGAGAACGCCGCCGTCCTGTCGTAACCCTTAAGTCAGGGTCTTCGAAGACAGCCAGCTATGCCAACACTTCCACAGATCGTCGCGATGATCTGGCATGGAATGCCGCCAGAACTCAACACCGCGCGGCTGATGGCCGGGGCCGGCGATGCGCCGATGGTTCAGGCCGCCGCGGGGTGGGAGGCGCTGGCGATCTTCCTGGAAACCCAGGCCGACGAATTGGCCGGGAGTTTGGCCGCCCTGTCGTCCTCGTGGAGTGGCACCGCAAGCGAACGCGCCGTCTCGGCAACCATGCCAATGGTGGTCTGGCTACGCACAACGGCGATGCAGGCGCAGAAGCGAGCGATGCAGGCAACCGCCCAGGCGAGCTCCTATGCGGTGGCGATGGCAACCACACCGCCGATCCCGGAAATCGAGGCGAACCACGTCACCCACGCGGTACTGGAGTCCACCAACTTCCTCGGCGTGAATACGGTTCCCATCGGGGTGAACGAGGCCGACTACTTCATCCGGATGTGGAATCAGGCGGCCTTCGTGATGGACGCCTACCAGGCGGAGACGGTGGCGAACACGCTGTTCGAGCCGATTCCGCCGATGACGCCGATCGTTCTTCCCGGCGTGGGTGAAACCACCGTCGGCGCGGCGCTGGGCCAGGTCGCGGCCATGGCGCCGGGGGCGGTTGCGCGCGAAACCGCGATCGCGCACGTCGGAGCGCAGGCCACCGTCGAATCGGCAGGCCTGCAGGCGGGACGGGCCGGCGCACAGACCAATCAGATGGCGACGACGGCAGAAGGCCAGGCGCAGAAGGCGCAGCAGGTCGGGCAGCAGGACCAGACGCAGCAGGGTGCCCAGCAAGGCATGCAGATGGGGATGCAGATGGCATCCCAGTTGGGGTCGACGCTCGGGCAGCTCCCTCAGCAGGCCAGCCAGATGGTCATGCAGCCGATGCAGCAGTTGACACAACCGCTGCAGCAGGTGACGTCGATGTTCAGTTCATTAGGCGGCGGGGACAAATTGGCCCAGATGGGATTGATCGGGGCCAGCCCGCTGTCCAACCACCCGCTGGCCGGGGGGTCGGGCGCCGGGTCTGGAGCCGGGTTGGTGCGGGCGGCGTCGCTGCCGGGTGCCGGTGGGACGGCACCACGTACTCCGCTGATGTCAAAACTCGTCGGCGCCGAGATCGAGCCGACGGTGTCGCCGGTATCCGTGGCGGCCGGCGCCGGGGCGGGTGCCACGGCGGCAGGTCTGGCACCGGTTGGCGGAGGCGCCGGCGGTGCGGGCCCGATGGGATCGATGGGCCACGGCGCGAAGAGCGGCGGTGCAAAGCAGGGGCTGACGGCACCGTCGCCGCTGGCCTACGACCTCGCTGAAGACGAAGAAGACGACTGGTAGTCGCCCCCAAGACTTCCCGGCCACAGGGCCGGAAAGACTCGCCATTTGGTTGGTGAGGACACGCAGAAGAGAAGGAAAATCCAGCATGGCACAGATGAACACCGATGCCGCTGTCCTCGCCAAGGAGGCAGCGAACTTCGAAAGGATCTCGGGCGAACTCAAGGGCGTCATCGCGCACGTGGAGTCGACGGCGGGTTCCTTGGCCGGCCAGTGGCAGGGCCAGGCCGGCACCGCGGCCCAGGCGGCGTTGATGCGCTTCCACGAGGCGGCCGCGCGCCAGATTCAGGAGCTGAACGACATTTCGGCCAACATCCACACCTCGGGTGTGCAGTACACCTCGACCGACGAGGACCAGTCCTCGACGCTCGCGGGCTCGATGCACCTCTAACCCACTACCACCTAATAGAAACGGAGCAAAAAATATGACCGAACAGCTGTGGAACTTCGCCGGCATCGAAGGTGGAGCGAGCGATATCCAAGGATCCGTGGCGACCACCGCAGGCCTGCTCGACGAGGGTAAGGGCTCCCTGGCGTCACTTGCCGCGGTGTGGGGCGGCAGCGGTTCCGAGGCCTACCAGGCCGTCCAGATGCGCTGGGACAGCACCTCAGCCGAGCTGAATTCGGCACTGCAGAACCTCGCATCGACGATCAGTGAGTCCAGTGCAACGATGGCTCAGACCGAAGCCGGCGTCACCGGGATGTTCGCATAACACGACGTAGCACGCGGGTGGGCGGGCTGGACCTACGGCCCGTCTCGTCCACCACGCGTGTCCCGGCGTGACCAATTAGTAGTAATGAGAGGTACCCATGTCGGCTGACTATGACCGGCTTTTCCACTCCTCGGGAGACGCTGTGCAGACAGCCGATCAGGAGTCAGATGGCGGCGCCGCGGCGCCGATGCCCACCGGTGGGCCGGGACGCAGCGAAGTGACGCCGCCTCCGATGCCGATCGCCCCGGGCAAGACACAGGCCGCTCCGGCACCCCCGCCGCGGCAGACCGAGGTCACCACCCAGATGCCGCCGACCAGGACCGCTCCGCAGCAGCGCCAGCCCAACGGGATGATGAGGGCGCCGCAGTCCACGGGTCCGGCCGGCGCGCGCTTCGAGCAGCCGAGGTCGGCCCCGACCCCGCCGCCGCGACCTGCACCGGCGCCTGCGCCGTCGCAGCATTTCGCGGAGGCGCAGTCCGAGGCGAACAGTGGCTGGCGGAGCGCCGCTCAATCGTCGGCAAATCAGCCGGCGACGACGTCGGCGGCGACAATCGGAAATCACCGCGCCATCGACGCGCTGTCCCATGTCGGGGTGAAGTCCGCGGTCAAGATGCCGTCGCAGCGCGGCTGGCGCCACCTGCTCTATGCACTGACCCGCATCAACCTCGGCCTGTCACCCGATGAGCTCTACGAGATGGATCTGAATACCCGGATCCGCCGAAATGCACGCGATTCCTACCAGATTGGCGTCTTTGGCCTCAAGGGCGGGGTCGGCAAGACCGCTGTCACCGTCGCGCTGGGATCGGCGTTGAGCAAGGTCCGTGGCGATCGCATCCTTGCGGTGGACGCGGATCCGGACGGCGGCAATTTGGCCGACCGTGCCGGGCGGCAGTCCGCTGCCACCGTCTCGGACCTGCTCGCCGACAAAGAGTTGGCCCGCTACAACGACATTCGTGCGTACACGAGCATGAACGCCTCAAACCTGGAGATCCTGTCCTCCGAGGAATACAGCGGGGCACGTCGCGAATTCAACGACGACGACTGGAAGGGCGCGACCAACATCGTGTCGCGTTACTACAACCTCGTGCTGGCCGATTGCGGCGCGGGGCTGTTCCAGCCGGCCGCCCGCGGAGTGCTGTCGACGGTGTCGGGTCTGGTGATCGTCGCAAGCGCATCGATCGACGGCGCCCGGCAGGCCGCTGTGACGATGGACTGGCTGCGGCAGAACGGATATCAGGATCTGCTGGGCCGGTCCTGCGTGGTGATCAACCACGTCGTGCCGGGCAAGCCGAACATCGACGTCACCGATCTGGTGCAGCAGTTCGAGCGTCACGTCCCGCCGGGTCGCGTCGTCGTGCTGCCTTGGGACAAGCACATCGCGGCCGGCACGGAGATCCAACTCGACCTGCTCAGCCGCACCTTCCAGCGGCGGATCATCGAGTTGGCGGCCGCCCTGTCAGACGACTTCGACAGGCTCGAACGTCGTTGACCTCCACCGCCGCCGCAGCATCCACGTCGAGCGTCACGCCCGGCCGGCCGTCGACCACGCGAGTGACGATCCTGACCGGGCGGCGCATGACCGACCTGGTGCTGCCGGCAGCGGCGCCGATCGAGACCTACATCGACGAGACCGTGTCGGTGCTGGGCGAACTCATGGAGGACACGCCCAAGGATGTGCTGGCCGGGTTCGACTTCTCGGCGCAGGGCGTATGGGCGTTCGCGCGACCGGGCGCGCCACCGCTGAAGGCTGACGAATCGCTCGACGATGCGGGGGTGGTCGACGGCTCGTTGCTGACCCTGGTGTCGGTCAGCCGTACCGAACGCTACCGACCACTTGTCGAGGACGTGATCGATGCGATCGCCGTCCTGGACGAGTCGCCGGAGTTCGACCGCACGGCGCTGAATCGCTTTGTCGGTCTTGCCATTCCGGTAGCGGCGTTGGCGATCACGGTGATGTCGCTGGTGGCGTGGTCACGTACCGGACACAGCTGGTACTGGCCGGTGGCACTAGGCGTGCTCGGGCTGGCAATACTGGGCGGTGTCCTGCTGGCGCGGAATCGCTTTGACAACATCGACATGGCGGAGAGCCTGTTGGCTGCCGCAGTGCCGGTGCTGGCGGGTACCGCCGCGTTGGCGGTTCCGCTGCCCCGTGTGGTCGATTCGCTTGGGGCACCGCAGATTGCGGGTGCCGCCGCGGTGGTCTTGTTGTTGACGTTGGCGACGCGCGGCGGGCCCCGTAAGCATGCCGAGTTGGCGTCGTTCATGGCGATCACGTCGGTCGCAGTGACCGCGGCGGCCATCGCGTATGGGTACGGCTGGCAGTACTGGGTGCCGGCCGGCGCCATCGCCTTCGGGCTCATCGTGGTGACGAACGCGGCGAAGCTGACAGTGGCGGTCGCGCGGATCGCGCTGCCGCCGATCCCGGCTCCAGGCGAGACGGTCTCCAACGACGAATTGCTGGATCCCGTCGCGACATCCGAGATGCAGGGTGACGAATCGCCGACTTGGCAGGCGATCATCGCGTCGGTCCCCGACTCCGCCGCCCGGTTGCACGAGCGCAGCGAGCTGGCCAGGCGGTTGTTGGTGGGTTTCGTGACCGCGGGTGCGCTGGTCTTGTCGGCCGGCGCGATTGGCGTTGTCGTGCAGGGGCACTTCTTCATCCACAGCCTGATCGTGGCCGGCCTGCTCACGGTCGTCTGCGGGTTCCGGTCGCGGTTGTATGCGGAGCGCTGGTGCGCGTGGGCGCTGCTGGCCGCGACGGTCATCGTGCCGACCGGCGTGCTAGTGAAGCTGTGCCTGTGGTACCCACACAGCGCCTGGCTGATGCTGAGCATCTACACCGCGGCCGCGATCGTGGCATTGATCATCGTCGGCGCGACCGAAGGTGTGCGACGGGTGTCGCCGGTGACGAAGCGGATCCTCGAATTGACCGACGGCGCAGCGATCGCGGCGGTTATTCCGCTGCTGCTGTGGATCGCCAGCGTGTACGACGTCCTGCGGAACATACGTTTCTAGGCGGACTGCGGCGATGAGTGGCGGAACTCTCGAGGTCGATCCTGCCGCGTTAGACAGCGCGGGAACAGCTTTCGGTCAGGCGGGCGACGCGCTGGGTAACCTGCACGCCGACGCCCCGCTGGGCGACGCTGCCGCGGTTGTGCCGGCCCTTCGGACCGCCGCGGCGTGCCGCACAGCCCAATCCGAGGTGGCCGCCGAGTCGTCGGCGGTGGCCGACGGCGCCCGTCAGTTCAGCGAGAACCTCGGGTCCGCGGCGCGGTGGTACGAGAAGCGCGACCGGGCCGCCGCCGACGCGATCGAAAAGACCACGATCCCGAAGTAGCCGACTACGACAGCGCGTCCGCCGGCAGCGGGGTGTCGACGGCGTCAGGGCTCCCGAGGTGATCCGTGACATCACGGCACTCGCCGCGAACCTCGATGCCCCCGCTACCGTTAGGCGCGTAGGGACGCAGCACGGTGACGACGTTGTTCTTCGCCAATGACGCGGCGTGGCTTGCGAAGCCGCTGTCGCTGCTCCAGCCGGCGCGCAGTAACTCCCCGACGAACGCCTGGACTTCGGCCTGCGAGCCTGCGTAAGTCGAGGCATGGGTGTAGTCGATCTGAACCAGACCGCGGTACGGCGGCTTGCCCTCGTCGCTGCAGGCCTCAAACCGGAACGTCGCCCCGACATCCTTGAGCTGCAACGCTTTAACGACGTCGCGGGCGGCCGCGATTGTCTGCGCCTTGGCCTCTTCAGGTGTCATCGGGTCCGACACTCCGTCCTTGAGTTTGTTCACTATCGCGCATCCCGAAACCATCGCCACGGCCGTCACGATTGCCAGCAGCAGCCGAAGCTGTCTCACGATCGTCCCTTTCTAGTGGTAGTGGCCGGTGGTTGGCGTGCGGAGCAATTCAGGGTCCACCGAATCGGCCCAGAGGTATTCACCGCGGTGCCGGGCCGTCATGCCGTGGCCCTCGAGCAGGGCGCCGTTGCCCGAGGTGATGTCGGCAATGGCGTACAGGGATTCGCTGCCGGGCGTGAAGTATTTGGAGTGGTCGCTGAACGGATTGTTGAAGCCGGGGATCTCCGCCTTGAATCGCGTCGAGCCGAATCCGTCGGCGGCCGGATCGGTGCCGAGCCCGACGGGAATCCCGGGCGTCGGCATGTCGAACGGAGTCGGCGCAAACGGTGTGAGCGGGATCTGCTTACTGCCGAACTGCGTGACAGGGTCCGACGACGCCGCCCCGACGTACACGTGGCCGCCTTCGGCCAGGTGAAAATCGGCCGTGCTCTTGGCCAAGTCCGTACCCGGCGAGCCCACCAATACGACGTCGTCGGCGCGCATCCCGTAACCCGCGGCAGCGTCGGCCACAGTGGTCGAGCCGTACGAGTGACCGATCACGGTGACGTGGGAGTCGTTGTCCCCGTTGGTCACATCGAAGGCTTTCACGTCGGACGCCAGCATCGAGCCGCCGTCTCGCGCCAGACCGGTCTGGGCGATCCGGGTATCCGTGGCACTGTCGGGCGCGTCGTAGCCCATCCACAGCACCATCGAGTTCTTCTTCGCCGGCGCCGCATTCTGCGTCTCGTTATACAGATTGAGGCCGTCCGCGCGTACGAAGTACCGGTCCCGGATACTGTTGCCGGTGCCGGGCACCAGCACGGTGGTGTTGTCCGCCTCGTCGGGATTCCCGATGGCGACCGCCGCGCGTCCCTGACCGCCGAACTGTTCGGGCTCGTACGTATGCAGAAAGACCGGGTGCCTCGGGACGCCGCTGGGATCCATCTGCGCGTTGACGTCGACAGCCTTCTGCACGTTCTCGGCGTTTCTGTAGCGGGTGATATCCGCCTGGGTGAGCCCATATTTCCCCGGCTCGGCCACCGCCGCCTCCGTTGGCACGCCTGCGTTGGCGGCTGCGTGGCGCACGCGGTCCAAATCCTGGTTCATCACCTTGCGGTTCGCGCAGTCGCGGATTGCGACCGGGATGCCGTTGAGATTGCCGATCCGCCCGGGCCGCTGGTCGGCAAGCCGCTGCCGCTCGTTCGGACCGAGCGAATCCCACCACCGCTTCACCTGATTCGCATCGGTGCCACTGTCGGGGATCGTCAGGTGCGGCGGTGACTCCGGTGCCCGGGCGTTCATCAGCGCCGAGGCGATCGCCTGGTCGACCGCGTCAAACGTGGCGAGCAGCTTCTTGAGAAGCGCGGAATACGCCGCAGCCATTGCGGACGTCATCAATAGTCCGACGCTCGCCGCATGCGTCGAGCCGTCATCGTCGACCGCAGCGCCCAGCGCCGTCGCCTGGCCCGCGGTGCTCAGGATGTGGATCCGCAGTGCCGACAACTGTCCGCCGCCGGACCTCAGCGCCGACTGCATGCCTTGGAGCCTCACAAGCAACTGGCGCTGCCGTTGCAGATTCTTCTCGGCGCGCACCATCGCGGCCTGGGCCGCGGCGCCCTCCCAAGCAGAGGCCAACTGCGCCAGAGTCCCTCGCTGCGTCGCGATCTCGGCCTCGAGTGATGCGATCGAGACCGCCAACTGGGCTGCGGCGGCGATCATCCCGTCGGGCTGTGATCCCGCCACCAGCGAGATTGTTGCCTTCACATCGGATCGGAGCTTTGTAAGCCGGCGGTGATCTCCGTGACCGCCGCGTCGATCCGTTCCCTATCGGCCTCGATGGATTGTGTCGCGGCCGCCGTTGCGTTCTGCAGGGCTTCGTTGATCCGCTGCTCAACCGTGCGCGCTCCCAGGCGCAACAGGCCGTCGGAGATGAACGCGCCCGTCAGGTAGTGATGGCCGTTCAGTGTCACCTCGACGGTTTCGGATTCATCTGTGGCAGTGAATGTTTCGCCGTTCATCTTGTGCAGCTGTTCATCGACGATCGACTGCAAACGCTGCGCCTGCTTCAGAACCGCAGCGACTTGCGGATGCATCTCGTCGGTCACGTGGAGTCCTTGCCGTCCTGCACGTCCCTACGTCGACGATTGCCGATGACTGCCTCGGTCCACGGGCGGTCCTCGGTGTAGAGGTCTTCGTCGGGCGACAGGTTCGGGTCGCGCCGCTTGTCCTTTCCCTGGATGTGTCCGGCGCCGTGACCCATCGGCACCATGCCGCCGCCCATTGCACCGCCGGCGGCGGCTCCGGTCGATGCGGCCGCAGGTGCAACCGACGCGGCGCGGCCCGGTGCCGTCGGCGCCACGGTTTCGGCACCCACCGCGGGCGACAACGGCATCGACGGTGCCGCGCCGCCGCCACCGCCCGCGCCTGCTCCACCGCCGCCGTGTGCGGCGGGCTTGAGGGTCGGATCCGTTGGAAGCTTGGGCATACCCGTCGACGGGCCACCGGGCACGCCGCCCGACGGCGCTCCGCCACCGGAAGGCGTGCCGCCGCCCGAGGGTGCGCCGCCTGACGGCGCTCCGCCGGCCGCAGGCTGGGCCGCCGGTTGCTGGGCCGACATCGGCTGGGCCGTCGGCGAGGGCGCTCCGGTGGACTGTTGGGGAGCGTCTCCGCCGCCACCCGCACCGGGCTGCTGGGGCCCACCGTCGGTCTGGGTACCCGGCTGCTGCGGCTGACCGGGCTTGCGCGGGTCGCCGTTGCCCGTGACGGGCCCGAATTGCGCCGCGCCTGGAGGCGGCTTCGGTACTCCCAGCAGGCCCTTGCCCGTCACGTCGGCGCTGTAACCGGTGAGGACTTCCTCCGACTTCGCGAACAACTTCGCGTACTTGTCTTGTGCCACATGCAGTCCGACACGGTCCTTGTTCTGGATCGCTTGCTGCATCTGGATTTCGACCTGCTCGATCTCCTCGACAGTCGGATGCTCGGCCGCCCACTTGTCTTGTGCGTCCGCCATATCCTGGGCCTGGGCCGCCAGATAGTCGTACTGTTCGGCGATCTTGTTCAACCATTCCTGATGTCGACGCAGGGCATCGCCTGCCGCCTCGGCGGAAGAGCCGTCCCACGGCACGCCGGCGAGTGAGTAGCGATCGGAGGCGGCCCGCAGACTATCGGCGAAACTCTTTGCGTCGCCGGCGTATGTGCGCATCGGACCGGAATTACCCGAGTGGATGATCTGTGCCGCCGCCTTCGGGTCAAGGTAGCCACCGGTGTCTCCACCAGCCATTCCCGGCGGCGGCGGCGCCTCCACCGCCGGAATCGATGGCGGCAGGGGGGGATTGACGGGAACTGGGTCGCCCGGCACCGGCAGCGGTGGGTCATGGTCCAGGGCCGCCCGGGTGCGTTCGTCGACGCTCCGATAGACGCCGGCCGCAGTACGCAACACGGTGGCCAGCCGATCTGCTTCGCTGTTTCCCGACGCCACAAAGCTTTTCAGTGTCTCGGCACCGGCTTGAACCTGGGCCGTCGCCGACTGGACGAAGGCGAAGGCACACGGTTCCGTGGGCGCGGCGGCGACGTCACTGACCGTAGGGCGAATGTCCTCGGCCTTCGCCTCCAGTTGTCCGGGTTCGACCCTTACCTCATCACCCATCGGCATACTTCCTCTCAGGGCGCCGCTGCGACACCCTGCCCAGCAAACTGCTTGTCATTGTTCCAGCGCCATCTGGAAGCGGCTCTCCTCGCGCGGGTTGATCAATCGGATCGGCAACTGGGTATGCCGTGGCGTGTCGATGAAGTTGTGCCGCAGCACCACCCGGCCGATACCCGGATGCGGACCGAGGTACGTCGTGGCGTTGGGCCACGACACCTTTGCCACCTGTCCAATGCGTCCGTTGATGAATCCGGCGAACTCACGGAACTGCGGGCCCAGCGTGACCACCGCGCCGGCCGCGGCCGACCGCACGACGAACTGTGTGAACAGCCGCGCGTCGCCGAGGTTGATGCTCACGTCGACGTCGTCGAACGGCATGTACACCGGGTAACGGTCGGCAGTCTCGCCAACCAGCACGCCTGCCGACCCGATCGGCAACTCGTAGTGGCGGTCGGTCACCGGGCTGATGCCCTGCAATGCCGCACGCTGCCCGCCGAACAGGCACGAAAACCCGCGCGGCGTGGTCGGATTGGCCAACGTCGTCAGAAGTACCGTTGTCGTCGGCGCCACACCGGGCCGAATGCGGACCCGCGTGATCGTGTGGTCCGCCCGCGCGGACCACCACACGTCGGGCCCGCCCGCCGCGCTGTACGCGGCGGTGAAGGTGCTGCGGCCCTTGATCGCCGACCAGGTCTCCCGTTCGAAGCTGATCTCAGTCCCGCGGTCGAAGTCGTCGAAGCTGCGGATGGGTTGGGCATCAATCCCATTGCCGGCCAATTGATCTGCGATGCGGGTGGCTGACGCGACCAGGTAGCGGGCCAGGCCAGCCACGCCCGACTCGCGGCGCTGCGATGACTTGCGGGTGTGCTCTGGGTCAGCCCGCAACACGATCCAGGTGCGCCGATTGGCAGGTGCGGGGTAGGGGCCGATGACCTGCTCGTAGAGGGCCACCAGGCTCGCGGGTGCGCTCTTGCCCACCCGGTAGCCGGCAGAGACGACGTCGGCCTCGAGGTCCGGGCAGTGCGCTGTCACGAGTTGCTCCACCAGCCGCGTGTCAACGACGTCGTCGGTATAGGCCTGGCCGCCGACGATCACCGTGGGGGTGAACGGCCGGGGCACCAACTCGATGGCGGACACCAGGTAGTCGTCCTGCCAGCGAACCGCGACGTGATCGCCCGGCAGCACCGTCGCACCGACAGCGGGTGCGGACGGCAGGTCGGGGACATTGCGGTGGCGCCGGCGCCACGAGAACACCGCGGCCGCCCAGCCCGTCAGCCGTCGACCCCGGATGGTCACCACCGCGGCGAGCGCCATGACGACGGCAAGCGTCACGCCGACCCACAGCAGGTGGAGGGGCAGGAACAGCGCGATGCAGGCGGGAGTCAGTGCCGCCACCCATATCGCGTGGCCGGTGGTGAAGCGCAGCCCGAACACGCCGAAGATCTTCTTCATCGGCGCCTCAATGCGCGTCGGGCCAGCGCGCCGAGCCCCAGGGCCAGCGCCAGGCCGGCACCGGTCAGGACGACAGCGGTGATCGGGCCTCGGTCCGGAGGCGGCACGTACACCGGCGGCGGAAGCTGCTTGACCTTGTACGGCACTGTCGCAGGGCCTGCCGGGACATCCCACGTCAACGCGGCCACCGGATCGATGACCCCGGCGCCGACCTCGTTGTCGACACCGCCGCCGGGATGCCGCGCCGTTGCGGTGATCCGGTTGATGACCTGCGCGGCTGTCAGGTCGGGGAAGCGTTGCTTGAGCAGTGCGGCGAGCCCGGAAACGTAGGCGGCCGCGAACGACGTGCCGGTGATCGGAATCGGCCCGTCCTGGCCTTGCAGGGCATTGACCGGCGCGCCGTCGTATCCGAGCGCGATGATGTTCTCCGCCGGGGCGGCAGCTCCGACCCAAGGGCCGTTCATCGAGAAGTTGCTAGGCAGCCCGTTCTCGGCGATCCCGCCCACGGTCAGCACCAGTGGCGAGTACCACGCCGGGCTGACGATCGTCTGCACCTGCTTCCAACCACGGGGATCGGCGGGAATCGCCGCATCTGGCGGCGGATTCTGCGAGCAGTCCTGGCCGGTGTTGCCTGCCGCGACGATGATGACCGCACCCTTGACGTTGACGGCGTAGTTGATGGCCGCGCCAAGGCCCGATTCGTTGATCGGCCGGGTCACCTTGTAACAGGCGGCCTCGCTGATGTTGATCACCTGCGCGCCGATGTTCGCCGCATGAACGACGGCGCGGGCCAGGCTGCGCAGGGAGCCGGCGGTTTGGGTGGTGTTCGGGTCGTTCGGATCGGTGCGGGAGCCGACCGGCTGGAACGCCTCCGATGTCTGCCGCAGCGACAGGATCCGCGCATCGGGCGCGACGCCGATGAACCCGTCGGTGGGCGCAGGCCGGCCGGCGATGATCGATGCCGTCAACGTCCCGTGTGAGTCGCAATCGGACATACCGTTGCCGGCCTTGTCGACGAAGTCGCCGCCCGGCTCCGCGGGCACTCGTGGTGAGCCGTTCACTCCGGTGTCGATGATCGCAACAGTTACGCCGGCCCCGGTTGCGAACCTCTGGGCGTCGCTGATCCGCAGGTAGTCGTTCGCCCACGGCTTGTCGGCGAAGTTCGAATTCGGGAACGCGGTGGGTGTCGAGCAGACCCGCCGCTGTTCGGTCGG
>JAJKIB010000049.1 GCA_021154745.1 Mycobacterium sp. | reverse complement strand
GGTCCTCAGAGTGCATGAGGACGTTGTTGAGGTGCCCGTAGTTGTTGTGCTTGGCACAGGCGTCGCTGTTCGACGCATCCTCCGCGATGCCGGCGGGAATGCCGTTCGCGTCGCGCACGGCATTGACGTAACCGACGATCTCCGGCCCGGAGACGTCTGCCGCCGCAGGCGCCGCGAGCAGCAACATGGCGAGCACCAGCACGGCGAGGCGACACATGGCCGCAGTCTATTCCCTTACCGATGGCAAACGTCAAGCCGACTCATGCCCGCCGGCACTCGAGACGGCGAACGGCCACCGGGCAACGGTGTGGGACAGCCGGCGATTCGGGAGCAGGTCACGCCGCACACGTTGCGCCACACGTGGATCGCGTCGCTGTTCGCCGCCGGAGCCGACCCGGACTACGTGGCCGCGCAGGTCGGCTCGGAGGACGTGACGACGACGACCCGGATGTAACGCTACGTGCTCCAGCGCCGTGAGCGCGGCGAAATCGGGTGGCGCCGGCAGCTAGTGTCGCGCGTCGACAGTAGGTTGACGGTAGCCGCGGTGCAACTACGGCACCGCGCATGAGCGTCCGTCGGTTTCGTCACCGAGCCCCGAGCGCCCCGCCGAGCCGACCGTCGCCGGAAACGAATGCGAGAAGTGTCGTTCCTCTCCCGGCCGCGGGCGACGCGGGTCGCGGGCGACGCGCTGAGCGCCGAGGTCGTGGCCCAGGACGGCGCGTGGGGCGGCCGCGGCCCGTTGCGCCGGCGCCTGACCAACCTCCCGGGCGTTTGCGGGCCGTGGCTGCACCGGCCGCTGCTCTACCCACCGGCGCGGGGAGTCCGACCCCCGGGATGCCGCAGTTCAAGGCGCCCCGCTCCAGGGGCCGCAGCTGGGCTCGATCAACGTCTCACAGCTCGACACGCGCGGCCGGCTCAAGCTGGCCGACCGCCGTGGCGGGCCAGCGGCGCTGGCACCGGCTCCTGCCCACCCAGGACATCACGCAGAACCCGTGAATCTCCCGAGGGCTGGCTGCGCTTCCCAGAGCGGATGCTGCCGGTTGGAGCGACGGCACTGTCGTCACGCGCATCAGCATTACGGCCAAGGGTGACGGAGACGTCACGCCGCCCGCACCGGTCACGAAGCTCGGAACCCCCGCCCATGCTCGTGGATCACGACTCAGGCAAAGCAGCGCGCCCGGTGCTGGGCCCGCTGACCCGTCGTGACGGGCTTCCCGTGCGTCGCCGACGCCGGTCGTCGAGACACGCCAAAAGCAGCGGGAGTGGCGGGCGGTGCCGCCGATAACACGGGCCGCCCCGAAGTCGTCGCGCGACTCTTCGGAGCCATAGCTTTGCCCAAGGATGGTAAATGGCGTGTCTGCGTAGGACGGGTCCGAAACCTCCAGCCGTGTGGCCCGGCTGCCACCGCGCCTTGTACCCGACCGCGTCGGGCTGATACTCACCGACAAGGCCGGTGCCTTTGAGCTTCATAGGCACCGATGTCGTATGCGCGTCCCTGTGGCCTTGGAATGTTGTCGAGATCCATTGTCGCTTGCGACAGGATCGTCCCACCATCAATCCCGCGGCTCGCTGCCTGTAGGTGATAATTGTCTGAGGCTGAATCGACGAATAAAGGCTTCGACCTAAATGAATGTGGGCCCAAAGCATATTCGACGGTACCCGTGGGAGAAAAATAGAGGTTGTAGTCATCACTAAGTCGTGTTAGCCGTCGGTTAGACACACGCCTAGCAAAGGCCGCGAAAATGGTATTGCGAAATACAAAGTTAGAGCCGACGCCGTCGATCATGTAGCCACTATCACCGGGGCGGCCCACGAATGTAGAATTGTAAAGATAAGTAGTCGTCGGCCCGCGGTTTTGCAAATTCAATGGATACCAGCCGTTGCGGTAGGCGAGGCCGTTGATCATCGTGAATGGGCCGCCCGGCTCCCACAGACGAAATCCGTACTTGGCGTTGCTATGAGATATGCAGTTCAGGCACGAAAAATTCACCGCCCGGACATCGAACCCAGCATCCTGATTACCGTAAGCCGTGGAGTTCTTGATCGTCAAATTGTAGGTACCCGGGTCATCCGAGAAACCATCACCGTTCTGATACGAAGACGCCGGACCGATATAGAGTTCACTATTGTCATGGCTGACGACGCCGTCGATCACAATGTCGTGAACTGTGTCCTCAAAACCAACGCCATAGCGCGACTTAAACACAGTCGAGTTGCGGATAGTGATGTGATTGGCATCGTCCTGCATGATAATGCCGTTCCAGTTGTCGTGCACCATCAGGTTGGCCAACCTGATGTCATGGGCAGTCCCCCGAATATTCACCGAGTTGCCAGCCGGTCGCGGATTCTTGTAGTTGGTGATTTCGAACCCGTAGATGTTCAGGTAGGCCACGTTGTTTATGTCGAAAGCCTGCGCACTACTCCCGGTACCATCGAGGATCGCGCCTGGCTGGCCCCGGTAGGTGATGTACGCACCCGCCGCACCCGGGCGCGGAACAATCGACTCGTTGTACCTGCCGGCGCGCACAATAACGGTATCACCGGGCTTCATCACGGCGGCAGCACGTCCGATCGTGCACCAAGGCTGTATAGCACTGCCGGGAAATGAGTCGCTACATCGCGTGCTGTCCACGAAGTAGATCGGCTGGGCTGCAATTGATCGCAGTAACGCGCGGTTCACGGTGCCAGCATCGTGGGGAACCGCCGAGGCGGGCGTCGCGAGGAGCAGCGCCGCACACGCGCCCACCACCGCTAAGCCGCCCCACCGCAGGGCGAGCGGGCGCTGGGTGAATCGCTGACCAGGCATGGCCAGACTCCTTCCCTTCGCAGTCCCTTGGCGCCCCTCAGAGCGGTGGGACAACGGGCTAAGACGACGCCGAGCCTATGGTTCCAGCGACGCACGGTGCAAGCGCGCTTGTCGCGAATGAGACCGCCCGCGGCGGGCTCCCGCGTTCGTGCGCCGATCGCCTCGCCGTGCGCTACGGGCGTTGGTTGCCGGAGCTTGGGCGCGGACCTGCCTGGTGGGCTACCGGTTTCAGCCTTGGCTGTCGCGAAAGTCCGGCGGCCGGTCGAGCTAAGCCCGAAAAGGGGGGATGAGCTCTCGACCGCGTGGCCGGGTGGCGGGCCGGCGGCCGAAGTCAGGCGGCCGCGAAGGTGTGGCGGTGGAGCTTTATGAGGAGAATCGAGGCCGCGCAGATACCCGTCCAGAGGGACACCGGCCGTCCGCTTGGCTGCTCGGACTACGGTGGACTGCATGTCCTCAGAACTGACACTCGACCGGCACGATGGCGTCGCGGTCATGACCCTTCGGGCCCCCGAGCGGCGCAACGCCATGAGCGTCGAGATGGCCGACACCATCGTCGAGGCGTGCGAGCAGATCCACGCCGATCCGACGATCGGCGCCGTAATCGCCACGGGGAACGGGCCGTTCTTCTGCGCGGGTCAGGATCGGGCGCAGCTCGCCGCGGCGGGCAGGGACCCGGCCGAGCCCGGCCGCTACCGCGACCTGGGCCGCAGCTACAACGCGTTCGCCCGCGTCGGTGCCCTCGCGCCACCGACGGTCGCGGCGATCCGCGGCGGCGCGCTCGGCGCGGGGCTGAACCTCGCACTGGCCACGGACTTGCGGGTTGTCGCCGCGGACGCCAAGCTGCTCTCGGGCTTCCTGCCGATCGGCCTCGATCCAGGGGCGGCCGTTCGGCGCTGCGCAGCCGCGCCGCCGGTCGGCACACCGCGAACGCGCTGCGGCGCTTCGGCGTCGCCGTCTCCGGACTGCAGGCGGTCGAACTCGGGGTCGCCCGGGCCGCAGTGCCGGCCGCCGCGGTCGAGGCGACCGCCCTCGACCTCGCCCGCGTGCCCGCCGGCGATCCCGAGCTTGCGCGGCGCACTGCGCGATCGATGCGGACGATCGCCGGCCCACCCGCCGTGGCCGGCCGCGCTCGACCTCCAAGGCGCGTCACAGATGTGGTCCTCGCGGCGCCGGGATCTCGCCGAGGCCGCCTCATGAGCCGCCGCGAATGCCTGACACCGCTCAGGGGCGCGTCACGCTGCGCATCTTCGACTCGCTCAGCGGTGTCCGTTGCTAAGTACTTGAAGGCGGGAGTCGTGGCGACAGCGCTGGCCGGGGTTGTCGCAACCCAGCCGGCGTCGGCGCAGCTCTCGGCGCCGCCGGCGCCGATCAAGACCTACCCGGGTGATCCGGGTCGCGCCGGGGACCCGGCGAGCTGGCGCACGCCCGAGTTCCTGAGCGACGACGGGCTGCTGTCGATCGGCGCGGAGTTCGCCTACGCCGGCGGATATTCCGGCACGGGGATGAACGTCGGGATCGTCGACTCCGGGTACTTCGCCGGCCACGTGCGCGAGCACGGCAGCCTCGACACGAACTACAGGGTCGGAGACCGCTATCACTCCGTCACGGCTCAAGGCGGGAAGACCGGGCCGACGCCGGGGTTCTTCGACCAGGCGTTCAATGACAGCCACGGCACCCACATCAGTGGGACGGTGGCGGCGAGCCGGGACGGCACAGGTGAGACGACGCCCGCCGGTCCCGAGGCGAACATGCACGGGGTCGCATTCAACAGTGACGTCTACGTGGGCAACACCCACAAGACGGACGGCGTGTTCTACGGCCTGCTGCCGCCGACGCCTATCGTCGCGCAGACGCCCGACAACGCGTACCTCGCCAATGTGTACAGGGCGGTGAACGCCGCCAAGACGGCGAACGGCAAGCCGATCAGGATCATCACCTCCAGCTGGGGCAGCCAGTCGAGCGAAGAGAGCTACAACACGCTCGATCCGCCGCCGGGCGCTCCGGGGAGCTTCGGCCTCAACGCGGGGTGGCGGTTCTTGTCCACAGCGGACGGGGTCGCCGACGCGAACGGTAACACCGTGCACTGGCTCAACGGAGCGATCGAGGTCGCCCGCACCGGAACGATCCTCCAGTTCAGCGCCGGCAACGGCGGCTATGACAACCCGACACCCCGCGGCGCGGCGCCGTACTACCTGCCCGATCTCGAGGGACGCTGGTATACGACGTCGGGCATCGACCCCGAGATCGGGCGCACATTCGATCGCGACGGGTCCGTGCGCGTGCCCGGCGAGCAGGAGTTCAACGGCTGCGGCGTCGCGAAGTGGTCGTGCGTGACGGCGCCGAGTCGGCGGATCAACAGCACGACGGTGGAATTCGTGGACGGCACGCTGCAACCGCGCTACGACAGCGCGTTTGGCACCTCGATGGCGGGGGCCCACTCCGCGGCCGCACTTGCGCTGATCATGCAGCGCTTTCCGTACATGACCAACGAACAGGCGTTGTACACGATGTTCACCACCGGCCGCCAGAACGCCACCCGCGATTCGCGCGACGCCACGGTGGCGAACCGCACCGCCGGCCAGATGGTGCAGGTCCCGGACCGGCTCAATGGATGGAACACGGTGAGCCTGCGCGATGCGTTCGCGGGCCCGGGTCAGCTGCTCGGGCCGTTCACCGTCGACACGCACGGGTACAGCGACGTATGGTCGAACGACATCTCGGACGTCGCGATCCGTGCGCGCCGCCGAGACGATGCCGACGAGGCCGCGGCGTGGGGCGAGATCAAGCGGGCGAAGGGCTGGAGCCACGGTCTGCCGGCCGACGCGAGCGACGTCGACAGGTCGGACTTCGCCACCGGCACCCGCCGGGAGCAGGCGCGCAACCACCGCGCGTACGAGGGCAGCCTCGGCAAGCGCGGGAACGGCACGCTGTTCCTCACCGGCGACGAGACGTGGCGTGGCGCCACGACGGTGGCCGGCGGCAAGCTGTCGGTGAACGGCAGGCACGCGCGCCCAATCCGGGTCCGCGGTGGAACGCTCGGCGGCCGTGGCACGGTGGGGGATATCGTCGTCACCCGCGGCGTGCTGGCGCCCGGCCTTGCCCCGGAGGAGGCGGCGCGCATCACCGACGTGCAGGTCGCGCCCGGCGACGTGCTTCATGTGAATGGAAACGTCGCGATCGACTCCGGCGGCAGCTTCGCCGTGACTGTCCGCGGCGACTGCGCCGCAACGAGCCTCGACGCCGCAGGCGACGTGCTGCTGGACGGCGGACTCCACATCGACGCACCCCGCGATCTGCACCGCGGCGCGGAGCTCACCATCATCCGCGGCCGCTCGATCCGCGGCCGCTTCAGCGGCCCGCCGGTCGTCGCCGCGGACGGACACGTATTCAAGGTGTGCTACGGCGACCACAGCGTGAGCCTGCGCGTGCTCGACTGACCCGGGAGAGCCGGTCGCATGCCGCAGTCGCCCGTTCCCCCGGCGCGAACATTGTTCGCATACGCGATCGCGTGATCGGGGTGCGGCTGTGAACCCGCGCACCCGCCGAGCGCTCGGCCAACCGCTCACGGGTCACACCGGCCCGGTCTACGGCGTGGCGTTCACCCGCGACGGCACCATGCTGGCTCCGCCGCCCATGACGGGACCGTGAGGCTGTGGCACGTCGTCCCCCGCCGTCCTTTGAACCGACCGCTGAGACCCGACGCCGGCCGCGCTGTGAGTCTGGCGTTCAATCGCGACGGCACCATGCTGGCCTCCGCCACCGGCGACGGGACTGTGCGACTGTGGGATCCGCGCACCCACCGCGCGCTCGGCCAGCCGCTCAGAAGTCACGCCAACACCCTCCTCTCGAGCGGCGCGTTTAATCATGACGGCACCATGATCGCCTCCGCTGGCCACCGCTGAAGACCGACACCGGCGGCGTACTTAGCCCCGAACATGCAGTAAGCGGGTGGAGAGTGACCTCGCGTGCCGTCGCGAGCTCGCGAGGGATGGATTTGTTGTTGTCGTCGGCGCGACGGGTCGAGTTTCGCCGGTCGCGTGGGTCGCCGGGCGGCGGCGGGCGGGCGTGGCGGGCGGGCGGGTAGCGGTGATCGCGGCTGTCGCCGGTGTGGTCGTGCTGGGTGTTGAGCGCTGAGCCGGCGCGGTCAGCCGATCGTGGCTGGGAGTGCGTCGAGCTTGTGAAAGGCGGCGGCGAGCTCGCTCGCCCAGGGCCAGTCGTGTTGGAGGCGCAGCTTGGCGCGCCGTCCGGAGAAGGCGAGGCGCCCGGCGACGTGCAGCAGTCGGTAGCGCAGCCGCTTGGGCTCGGCCTTGGCGAGCGCGCCTGAGAGCAGCAGCGCCTGGGCCCAGGCGATCAAGTCGTGGGCGATGAGCGAGAGTTCCAGCCAGACGGCGTTGTGGTCAAAGTCGCGGAACGGAAGGTTCTCCAGGCCGGTCTGCTTGGCGGCGCGGATGCGGTCTTCGCTGGCGCGGGC
>JAJKIB010000048.1 GCA_021154745.1 Mycobacterium sp. | reverse complement strand
CTGCGGTCCGATGACCGGTTGCGTGCCGCTGTCCGCGGCGACACGACCGGCCCGAGTCAACCCCAATCCGACACCGAGGTCCCAAACGTGCTGCGTCCCAAGGAGATTCAGGCCAAGATCCGGGCGGGCGCATCCGTCGAACAGGTCGCCTCGGCCGCCGGCGTCGATATCGGCCGCGTCGAGAGGTTTGCCCACCCGGTGCTGCTGGAGCGCACCCGCGCGGCCGAGCTGGCAACTGCCGCGCACCCCGTGCTCGCCGACGGACCATCGGTGCTGACGTTGCTGGAGACGGTGACGTCGGCGCTGGTCGCCCGCGGGCTGGACCCGGAAGCCACCAACTGGGACGCGTGGCGCAATGAGGACGGCCGCTGGACGGTGCAGATGGGCTGGAAGGCCGGCTTGTCCGACAACATCGCACACTTCCGGTTCACGCCGGGCGCGCATGGCGGCACCGTAACCGCGTTCGACGACGCGGCATGCGAGCTGATCGACCCCGACTTCGCCCGCCCGCTGCGGCCGCTTGCGCCCGTTGCGCAACTTGACTTCGAAGAGCCAGAGCCGGAGTTGCCCATCGAAGCCCCGCAGCCGGCGTCCGCGCCGAAGCCGCCGCGCGCCCGCAAGGGTAAGCCGCCCGTGCCGGCGTGGGAGGACGTGCTTCTCGGCGTGCGCTCGGGCGGGCAGCGATGAGCGCTTGGGCGAAGAGCCGACAATAGCGCTGACGCCTTGACCTGAAGTTCCGTTGAGGTCATAGCCTCGACCTCATGACCACTCTGGGACCGGTCGGCCTCGCAAGCAGCTACCCGTACACCGACGACGCGACCGTGGTCGCCGACGAAGCCCAACGCATTGAGAGCCTGGGATTCTCGACGCTGTGGCGATCCGGCAACCTGCCGATGCTCGACGCCGCGGTGCGGGCCACCATGCGTATTCCGGTCGCGACCGGCATCATCCCCGTGGATTCGGTGCCGGCAGCGGACGTCATCGCGACGTATCGATCGCTGCAGCGCGATCACCCGGGCCGCTTCATCGTCGGCCTCGGCGGCGCGCACGGGGCCCAGCCGCTGAAGACGCTCAACGCGTACCTCGACACGCTGGACGCCGCGGGCCTGCCCGCCGACTCTCGGGTGCTGGCCGCGCTCGGCCCCAACATGCTGGCGCTGGCGCGGGACCGGGCCAGTGGCGCGTATCCCTTTCTCGTGACGCCGTCGTATGTGACGGATGCGCGCGCGGCGCTCGGCGGGGACAAGACCATTGCGGTGCTGTTGATGGTCGCTGCGACAACCGACCGCGAGGCCGCGCGCCAGGCAGTCGCCACACCGCTGGACTTCCTGACGAAGGTGGGCGGATACCGCCGAAACCTGTTGCGGCAGGGGTTTTCTGAGTCCGACATCGACGACGTCAGTGACCGGCTGCTGGAGGGCATCACCGCATCGGGTGAACTCGATACGATCGCGGCGCGCGTCGCCGAGTACCGCGCGGCGGGTGCCGATCAGGTGGTGGTGCGGCTGCTTGGCGCCGACGACGAGCAGGCATGGCAGGCCAGGCTGGCCCAGGCGCTCATCGGCTGAGGTCTCCGAGAGCCATCGCCAGCAGAGCGAGCCACGCGCCGGCCACGCCGACAGCGGAACCCAGCACGAACCACCGCCACACCGGAAGCTTGCGCCAACCCCACACCGTCGGCGCCAAACCGCCGACGGCAACCAGGTTGAGACCGACCGCCAGCAGCGGATGCACGCGTGTCAGCCCGAGGCTGAGCACCATGACCGCGGCGGCTATTACCGCCGCGACGAACGCGGCCACCGTCAAACCCATCGCCCAGGGAGTGGAGTCGTCGGTCACGGCGCGAGCCTAGCCCGATCGTAGAAGGCCAGCGCGGCTGCGGTGGCGACGTTGAGCGAGTCGGTGCCCCGCGACATCGGAATCCGCACCCGCATGTCGCTCGCGCGCATCGCTTGTTCGCTCAGCCCCGGGCCTTCGGCGCCGACGAGAATCGCCGCCTTGTCGTCGGCCACGTCGATCATCGCCTCCGGCAGCGGGCCGGCGGACGGGTCGGGCGTCATCGCCAGCAATCGAAATCCGTTGTCCCGCAATATCTGTAGATCATGCGGCCATGATGTAGCCCACGCATAGGGCACCAGCAGGGCATGGCCCATCGACACCCGAACGGCGCGCCGGTACAGCGGGTCGGCACAGCCCACGCCGAACACCACCGCGTCCACCCCGAGGCCGGCGGCATTGCGGAAGATCGACCCGAGATTCTCGTGGTCGTTGACGCCCTCGAGCACCGCGACCGTGCGGGCATCCCCGAGCACCTGCGCCACGGTCAGCTCGGGCGCCCGCGACGCCGTCGCCAGCACCCCGCGGTTGAGGTGAAACCCCACCACCTCGGCCATCACGTCGGCGCCCACCCGGTAGTACGGCGCGTCGACACCGGCCAGGTCGCCGGCGAGTTCGCGCAGACGCCGGTCGGTTCCCAGCAGCGCCCTGGCGCGGAACCGGGAGGCCAGCATGCGCTGCACCACCAGCACCCCCTCGGCGATAACCAGACCCTTTCCGCTAGGCAGGTCGGGTCTGCGGTCCACGCTGTTGAGATCGCGGAAGTCGTCGAGCCTCCGGTCTGCAGGGTCGGCGACGTCGATTACGTTCGCAGTCACGCGCTTTCGTCGACCATGCCCGACATCAGATCGGCAGCGACCAGGAGCGTCTTGCGCTGATCGGGATCGAGTCGGTTGAGGCGTTGGTTGAGCCACTCCTGGCTGGCGCGGCGCTCGGCATCGATCACGTCCGTGCCGGCGCGCGAGACCTTGACGAGCACCTGACGGCCGTCGGCCGGATGCGCGCTGCGCGCGATAAAGCCAAGCTCGGTCAGCGAGGCGATCACCCGGGTCATCGACGGCGGCCGGACCCGCTCGCGCGTGGCTAACGCACTGGGCGTCATCGGGCCCTCCTTGGCAAGCGTCGACAACGCCGACAGCTGCGAGAGCGAAACAGGGGAATCCGGGCGCCGGAACCGCAATTGGCGAGCCAGACGGATCACTGCCAGCGACAGATCGCTCGCCAGCCGGGCGTCGGCGTCTTTCACGAGGCAAAGACTACCTAGGGCGTCTCGGGAAAACCGCGGAACCCTCGGTCGATTTCTGACGCGGCCGCCATTCGGTTACGTTGTCAGCGTGGCACCGGAACCGCCCGCCCTGCCGGCCGTCTTGCTCAAGCCCTGGCCGGTCATCGTGGTGATCGCGGCGGGTTGGATGATCGCCGTCGTGCTGGCGTTCACGGTGCCCGGCCTGCATGAGTGGCGGCCCTTCACGGTCGCGGGGCTGGCGATCGGCGTGCTCGGCACGTCGATCATGCTGTGGCAACGCCGCGCTGTGCGCCGCGGATCGCGCGGAGCCCAAAGCGGGCTCAGCTGAATTCGACCGAGGAGGAGTAATGGCAGCGCCGCTGTTACAAGCACAGATCGACATCAACGCGCCGGTGGGCAAGGTGTGGGCGTTGGTGTCTGATCTCAGCCGGATGCCGCAGTGGAGTCCGCAATGCCGGCTGATGAAGGCGATCGGCCCCGTCCGCCAAGGCACCAGGACGATCAACCTCAACCGTCGCAACCGGATGTTCTGGCCGACGACATGCACGGTCACCGAGGTCATTCCGGAGAAAAAGGTGGCGTTTCGCGTGGACATCAACGGCACGATCTGGAGCTACGAACTCGAGCCCACCGACACCGGCACGCGTGTGGTGGAATCCCGCCACGCCGAAAACGGCGTCAAGCCGATCTCCAACGTGGCGGTCAACGCCTTGATGGGCGGTGTGCCGAGTTTCGAACGCGAACTGGTCGACGGGATGAACGCGACACTGTCGCGCATCAAGGCCGCCGCGGAAAGCTAGCTCTCCGGCTCTGCCACGTCCAGCACGCCGTCGTCGAACGGGTCGTATAACGGAGACCCTGTGCCCGCCGGCTGCGGGGTGTCCGAGTGTGCGCCGCAACCGTATTCGGACTCGACGACATGACCGTCGGCGGCCAGCTCGTTGGCGCAGACGCCGAACATCGCGCCCAGCGCCCCCGCCAGCGGAACATAGAAGCCGCAGTCACGGCACACGCGGCGGGTGGACCGGGCCATCGCCGACCCGGGACCGAAATCGCCGTCGTGCCAGCGTTGTGCGGCGTCGCTGCGGCCCAACTCGCTGAGTACCTGACGACGGCCCAGCCCGACCTCGACGGCGACCTCGTCAACCTGCGGGTCACCGCTGGCCATGTAGCCGGGCACCAGCCGCGGGTCGTCCGCGGGCGGCGCCAGCAGATCGCCGGGACTCAGGTCGCCGGGCTTGACGCGCTCGTGCCACGGCACCCACTTGGGCGCCAGCAACGCCGTCGGGCCGGGCACCAACACGACTTCGCTAATCGTGGCGTGGTCCGCGCCGGGGCAGGCTGCGACGACGACGGCCCACTGCCAGCCTTTGTAGCCAGGCATGACGGCCAGGAACCGGTGCGTAGCGGCGGTTGGGTCCTCGAAGCTGGCGCCGAGGTACTCGCCCAGGGTGTCCTCACCGCTGAACTCGATGATCGCCGCGCGCGCCTGCTCGACGGCGCCCATCAGCACCGCCTCCAGGTCGGGGCGATCTTCGGTGTCCACGGTGTCCATCGCCATCAATAGTGCCTGAGCCGCGAACGTCAAGCCACACCGGTCGCCTGCACGCCCGCAACCGCCGCGATGGGGGAGAATCGTGGCGTGACCGGATCGCGGCGTGACCACGGGGACCCGCGGGGTCGGCGTGAGGATCGCTATTTCCCGCCGCGTCCACCCACGGATGCCGACGGGGCGCATCCGGGGATGGCGAACTACCCGAGCGATCCCGACGTCGGCGTCGGCAACCGGCCGCCCCGTCGCCCCTCGTCGCCGAGTGCCAACCGATGGCTGCCGCCGCTCGACGAGCGTTCCGCCCGCGAGCATCCCTCCGACCCTCCCCCACCAACCGTCGGCGCCGGCGCGGGCCAGAAGGTCACCGTCACCCGGGCGGCCGCGCAACGCAGCCGCGAAATGGGTTCGAAGATGTACGGTTTGGTGCATCGCGCTGCCACCGCCGACGGCGCCGACAAGTCCGGTCTCACCGCGCTGACGTGGCCGGTGGTGGCCAACTTCGCCGTCGACGCGGCGATGGCCGTCGCGCTGGCCAACACGCTGTTCTTCGCCGCGGCCTCCGGGGAGAGCAAGGGCAAGGTCGCGCTCTACCTGCTGATCACCATCGCACCGTTCGCCGTCATCGCTCCGCTGATCGGGCCGGCGCTGGACCGGCTGCAGCACGGCCGCCGGGTCGCGCTTGCCATGTCGTTCATCTTGCGCACCGTTTTGGTGGTCCTGCTGATCGCCAACTACGACGGCGCGACGGGCAGCTACCCGTCGTGGGTGCTGTACCCGTGCGCGCTGGGAATGATGGTGCTGTCCAAGTCATTTAGCGTGCTGCGCAGCGCGGTCACGCCGCGTGTGCTGCCGCCGACGATCGATCTGGTGCGGGTGAACTCGAGGCTGACGACCTTCGGGTTGCTGGGCGGAACGATGGTTGGCGGCGCGATCGCCGCAGGCGCAGAGTATTTGTTCGGCGTTTTCCGACTGCCGGGCGCGTTGTACGTCATCGTCGCGGTGACGCTCGTCGGCGCGGGCCTGTCGATGCACATCCCGAAGTGGGTCGAGGTGACCGCGGGTGAGGTCCCCGCCACGTTGTCCTACCACGGCCGCAGCGGGGAATTGCGCCGTCACCCCGAACAGCACAAGACGTCCGGCTCAGCGCGGCAACCTTTGGGCCGCAACATCATTACCTCTCTGTGGGGCAACTGCACGGTCAAGTTGATGGTCGGCTTCCTGTTCCTGTACCCCGCGTTCGTGGCCAAGTCGCACGATGCCAGCGGGTGGGAGCAGCTGCGCATCCTCGGGGTGATCGGTGCCGCGGCGGCGATCGGCAACTTCGCGGGCAACTTCACTGCCGCGCGTTTGAAGCTCGGCTATCCGGCACTGCTGGTCGTGCGGTGCACGGTTGCGGTCACCACCGTCGCATTGCTGACCGCGCTGACCGGCAAGTTGATGGTGGCCGCCATTGCCACACTGGTCACCTCGGGGGCAAGCGCGATCGCGAAGGCCTCGCTTGACGCGTCGCTGCAGGACGACCTGCCGGAGCAGTCGCGTGCGTCGGCGTTCGGACGCTCAGAGTCGTTGCTGCAGTTGGCCTGGGTGGCCGGCGGTGCCCTCGGCGTGCTGGTGTACACCGATCTGTGGGTTGGCTTCACGGCGGTCACTGCGGTGCTGATCGTCGGGCTGGCGCAGACAGTGGTGAGCTACTTCGGCGAGTCACTGATACCCGGATTCGGCGGCAACCGGCCGGTGCTCGCCGAACAGGAGGGCGGCAGGGCGGACAGGGCGGCGGTGGCGCCGGAGTGAATCGCGTCCTCGCCGCACTGGCGGTCGTGGTCCTCGTGACGTCAGTACTGACAGGCGTGCTGATCTGGCGGCTCGCTGAACAGCCGAGACCAGAACATCCTGAGATCAGCGCCTATTCGGACGGCCAGCTTGTGCGGGTGGGACCGTACCGGTTCTGCGAGGTGCTCAATCCCACCGACTGCGAAACCCCACGCACCGACGGCGAACTCACCGTCGACCCGCGTCACCCTGTGCAGTTGTCGGTGCCCGCCGCGATAGCCCGCGCGCCATGGATCTTGGTGCGGTCCTACGAAAGTGCCGACATCGTCGACGAATTCCGGCCGGACACGAAGCTGGCGGTCACCATTCCCACCGTGGATCCGCACCGGGGCAGGCTGTTTGGCGTCGCGGTCCAACTGCCGACACTGGTTCGCGACGAAGCCGGCAACGAGTTCCCAGTGCCGCACGCGGAGTGGTCGGTGCGGACGGTCTGGCGTTAGTCTGCCCCGTGCCCGTCAGGCACGCGCTCGCCCTCCGGCGTCGGACCCGGTGGGGTGCCGTCCCCAAAAGGTTTGCCGCCCAACGCTTCCCGACCGTGTGGCGTCAGCCAGTTGGACAGGTCGGGCCCATCGGGCACGATCTGCGTCGGATTGATGTCCTTGTGCACGATGTAGTAGTGCTGCTTGATCTGCACGAAATCGATGGTGTCGCCGAAGCCCGGCGTCTGGAACAGATCGCGCGCATAGGCCCACAGCACCGGCATCTCGGACAGCTTCTGCCGGTTGCATTTGAAGTGCCCGTGGTAGACGGGATCGAAGCGGGCCAGCGTGGTGAACAGCCGGACGTCGGCCTCGGTGATGGTGTCGCCGACCAGATAGCGCTGATTCGCCAGCCGGTCCTCGATCCAGTCGAGCGCCGTGAACAACCGGTCGTAAGCCTTGTCGTAGGCCTCCTGTGAGCCCGCGAACCCGCAGCGGTACACACCGTTGTTGACCTCGGTGTAGACGCGCTGGGCGACCTCGTCGATCTCGTCGCGCAGCTCCTCGGGGTACAGCTGCGGGGCGCCTTCGCGGTGAAACTTGGCCCACTCGGTGGAGAAGTCCAGCGTTATCTGCGCGAAGTCGTTGGTGACGACCTCACCCGTCGGCACTTCGACGACCGCGGGCACCGTGATGCCCTTCTCGTAATCGGGGAAACGCTTGAGGTAGGCGTCCTTGAGCCGCGGAATCTTCAGCACCGGGTCGACGCCGCCGGGGTCCAGGTCGAAGGTCCAGCTGTCCTCGTCATGGGTGGGCCCGCAAAAGCCAATGGAGAGCACGTCGTCCAGGCCGAGGAGGCGTCGCACGATGATCGTGCGGTTGGCCCACGGGCAGGCCCGCGCGACGATCAGCCGGTATCGGTCCGGTTCGACGGGATAGCCGTCGCGCCCGTCGGCCGTGATGCGGGTGGTGATGTAGTTGGTGTCGCGGTTGAACTCGCCACCGCCTGCGACATATGCCACTTGTTCGGTTTACCCGCCGAACCTGAATATATGCAGGAGAAACCGAAGCAGGAGCACGCATAGTGGGAGAAGTGCCCGCGTAGCGAGCGACAACGGCATCGCGGTGCGACCTCAACGGCGATTGTCGCTCGCTACGCGGGCAAATCGACATATGTCCCCGGCCTCGCGACCGCCGACGGGCTCGCTAGGCGTCGAGTTCGCGGGCGACGGCCCGCACCACCTCGGAGACCCGGCGGGCGACCTTGCGGTCCGGGTAGCGACCCTTGCGCAGCTCGGGCTGCACAGCGCCCTCCAGGAGCGTGATCATGTCCTCGACCATGCCGTGTAGTTCATCGGGTGTGTGCTTGTGTTCGGCGGCCGCGGCTTCGCGGCGCGTCCGCGTCAAGCTCGGCGGCGAGTCGAGGATCTTGAGGCTCAACGCCTGCGGGCCGCGGCGGCCGGCGGCCATGCCGAATTCGACCCGCTGCCCCGCCTTGAGGCCCTCGACGCCAGCGGGCAGCGCGGAGGACCGGACATAGACGTCCTCGCCGTCCTCCTGCGACAGGAATCCGAAGCCCTTCTCGACGTCGTACCACTTAACCCGGCCGGTCGGCACTGGTCTCACCCGCTTGTCTTCTCGAGGCAGTTCACATAACGAAAGCGTCCCGCCTGCGCCGGGACGCGTGTTAGGTGATCCTACTCGGAGGCCACCCCCGCCAGCACCCCCTTAACTCGGTAGTCTGAAACCACCGCTGGAGGGAAGATGCGCCTGATTCTGAATATCATCTGGTTGATCTTCGGCGGCCTATGGCTGGCGTTGGGTTACCTGCTGGCAGCCCTGATTTGCTTCATCCTGATCATCACGATTCCGTTCGGATTCGCCGCGCTGCGCATCGCGTCCTATGCGCTGTGGCCGTTCGGCCGCACCATCGTCGAGAAACCCGGGCCGCGGCCCGGCGCGCTGATCGGCAACGTCATCTGGGTTATCCTGTTCGGCATCTGGCTGGCCATCGGCCACGTGATCAGCGCCGTGGCGATGGCCGTCACGATCATCGGCATCCCGCTGGCGCTGGCCAACCTCAAGCTGGTCCCGGTTTCGCTGGTTCCGCTCGGCAAGGAGATCGTCCCTATAGATACGACGCCTGTGCAGGCTGCGGCATGACCATCATCGAGCTCGGCGTGCCGTCGGTGCAGCGCCCTGTCGCAGGGATGCCCACCGATGGACCGTTGGTCGACGCCTTCGGCCGTGTCGCCACCGACCTGCGGGTATCGCTGACCGATCGCTGCAACTTGCGCTGCACCTATTGCATGCCCGCCGAAGGGCTGGACTGGCTGCCCGGCGACCAGCTGCTGCGCACCGACGAGCTGACCCGGCTGCTGCGCATCGCGGTCACCGGGCTCGGCATCACCAGCGTCCGGTTCACCGGCGGCGAGCCGCTGGTGGCCAAGCACCTCGAAGACGTCGTTGCCGCCACCGCCGCCCTGCGACCACGCCCCGAAATCACGTTGACCACCAACGGCATTGGGCTGGACAGGCGGGCCGCCAAGCTCAGGCGGGCCGGGCTTGACCGGATCAACGTCTCACTCGACACCGTCGACGCCGCACGCTTCGCCCGCATCACCCGCCGCGACCGGCTGCACGACGTATTGAACGGACTCGAGGCCGCCAAGGCCGCCGGGCTGGACCCGGTGAAGGTGAATGCGGTGCTGGATCCGGTCACCGGGCTCGACGACGCCCTCTCGCTGCTTCGCTTCTGCCTGGACCACGGATACCACCTGCGCATCATCGAACAGATGCCCTTGGACGCCGGCCACGAGTGGAAGCGCGGCGAGGCCATCGCCGCCGACGACGTGCTGGCCGTCCTGCGCCGTCATTTCGATCTGCGACCGGACCGGGCGCCGCGCGGTTCGGCGCCTGCGGAGCTGTGGGAGGTCGTGGACGGTCCTGGAGTCGTGGGCAAGGTCGGCATCATCGCCTCGGTCTCGCACGCGTTCTGTGCGGCGTGTGACCGCACCCGGCTCACCGCCGACGGCCAGATCCGCAACTGCCTGTTTGCCCAGCACGAAACGGACTTGCGACGCCTCATGCGGGCGGGTGCCGACGACGACGCACTCGCAGCCGCCTGGCGCGCCAACATGTGGGTCAAAGCGGCCGGCCATGGCATCAACGATCCGGACTTCGTGCAGCCGGACCGCCCGATGAGTGCGATCGGCGGCTGACGCGGCGGTGAAGGTGACTGTCCGCTATTTCGCTGCCGCACGTGCGGCAGCGGGATTCGACGACGAGATCATCGCGGTCGCGCCGGGCACGACCGTCGGCGCGCTCGTGCACACCCTCGGTGACCGGGACCCCGAACTGGCGAAAGTCCTGAGCCGATGCTCATACCTATGCGACGGAATTGCGGTGCGGGACTTGGGGATGACGCTGGGCGACGCTCAGACCGTCGATGTTCTTCCCCCGTTCGCCGGCGGATAACCGTGATTTACGTCACATAACGAAAGGGTCACAAGCTGGCCACGGCTTGTTACCTGTGAAAGAACACCTGCGGAAATGCATTGGCGTCCTGCGGATTTAGAGGATTTTTAAGATTTGCTTGGCGCCGAATCGCCGAGCGGGTCAAAAGATGACGTCACCAACGAGACCCGTTACGGTTCAGTCCCAAGCCAGTCGACCCCTCATTTTGACTGGCCCGCCGTGCACCAACTGCGCCGAGCTCCATCCGTCGGTGCACGGGACAACGACAAACAACTTGGATGGAGGCGGGGGACCCACCGGTCCACCGAACAGATAGGACCAGGAACCGCTTGCGGTTCCTTGGGGTGAAGCCGTCGTGCTTGACGACGACGGCCGGGCGACCTCTCCAGCCCGAACCCGACAGCTGACCTCGCGGGCGCTTAAGAGAGGAACCATCGCACCCATGAGTGGACGGCATCGCAAGCCCACTGCATCGGCCAAAAACGTCGCCAAGATCGCCTTCACTGGCGCCGTCATCGGAAGTGGAAGCCTCGCCCTCGCCGGGCAAGCTGGCGCCGCCACCGACGGCGAATGGGACCAGGTCGCCAAATGCGAATCAGGCAACAACTGGGCCATCAACACTGGCAACGGCTACCAGGGCGGACTGCAGTTCACGCAGAGCACCTGGGCTTCGCACGGCGGCGGCCAGTACGCGCCGGCCGCCAACATGGCCACCAAGGAAGAGCAGATCGCCGTCGCTGAGCGCGTGCTCGCCAATCAGGGCAAGGGCGCGTGGCCGGTGTGCGGCGGCCCGCTGTCGCATTCGACGCCGCGCAACGTCATCGAGGAGCCGCAGGCCCTCGACGCCCCCGCCGTCAACGGCGAGCTGCCGCCCCCGCCGCCGCTCGATCCGTTCGCTCCCCCGCCCGCTCCCGAGCAGGCCCCTATTGACGAGCTGTCGGCCCAGCTGCCCGACGCGCCGCCGCCCGCTCCGCTCGATGCGCCGGTGCCTGCCCCGGAGGCGCCCATCGTCGACGCCGCGCTCGACGCGCCGCTGCCACCTCCGCCGCCCGCCGACGCGCCACCCGTCGACGCGCCCGCCGAGGAACCGGTTGCGCTCGCCGACAACTGGGACGTCGCACCGCCCCCGGCCGACCAGCCGGAAGTGTGGGCGCTGCACGCCCCGGCGCCGCTCGACCCCGTACTGCCGCCGCTCCCACCGGCTCCCCCGGCGCCGCCCGCGCCGGGCGCCGTTGCGGCACCGGCGCCGGACCCGATGGCCCCGCTCGACGCGGTCAACATCCCCGCCCCGGCCTACGACACCGCCAACCAGGCGATGACCGATCCCGCCGCCGCCCTGCCAACGATGCCGGACGGCGTCCCGCACCTGGCGAGCCCAGAGAACCTGCCGCCCGGCACCACAGACGATCCGGTGCGAACCGAAAGCCCTAACGTCGGTTACCTCAAGGATCTGTGGCAAGCGGTCCAGAGCCATGACATCAGCGGCAAGGAAGCCTTGATCATGGGGCTGTCCCAACGCGGGATGAACACGCCGTACCCCGAGCAGGCCCCCGGCCCGAATGTGCCGGTCACCCCGGCGCCTCCGGCTGACCCGGCCGCGCCGCTGCCACCGGCACCCGACGCACCGCCCATCCTGCCGCCGGCCTAGCGGGTCACGCCGAATTCACCCACTCGTCGGAGCCGTCGGCGAAGAACTGGTGCTTCCACACCGGTAGCCGAGCCTTGACGGTATCGACCAGTCGCGCGCAGGTCTCGAACGCGGCTCCACGGTGGTCCGCGGCGACCGCGGCCACCAGCGCCGCGTCACCGATCTGCAGAGTGCCGATGCGGTGGCTGACCGCGATGGCCCGCACACCGTGACAGTCGGCCGCGATCTCGGCCGCCACATCCGCCAGAGTCTGCTGCGCCGAGGGGTGCGCGGAATACTCCAGCCGGATCACGGTGCGCCCGTCGTCGTGATCGCGAACCACACCGGCGAATCCGACGACGGCGCCGGCCGATTCGTGTGCCACCAGCGCCTCGTACTCGGACAGCTCGATCGGCTGCTCGGTCAGGTCGACGCGCAGCACGACGACGGTCATCGCGTGTGGTCCTTGCCGCCGAGTTGGTCGAGCGCATGCTCGAGTACGTCGTCGAGCACTCCGAGGCCGTCTTTGACGCCGCCGGTGGAGCCGGGAAGGTTCACGATCAGCGTGCGGCCCCTGACGCCGCATACGCCACGCGACAGCACGGACGTCGGAACGTGCGGCAGGCCAGAACGCCGGATTGCGTCGGCAAGGCCGGGGATCTGGTAGTCGACGATATCCGCGGTGGCCTCCGGGGTGGAATCCGTCGGCGAGATGCCGGTACCGCCGGAAGTTATTACGACGTCGACGTTTTCACCGATCGCCGCGAACAACGCTCGGCTCACATCGGCGCCGTCCGGGACCACAGTCGCACCCGGCACGGAGATCCCGCGCGCGTTGAGCCAGTCGACGATGATCGGGCCGCAGCGATCCTCGTACACACCGGCGGCCGCCCGCGTTGACGCGATCACCACCCGGCCGGAGCGCGTCATCACCATTGTCTGTTCTTCGCGCAAGCGCTCATCACCGAGTCCACAGCCCGGTCTTGCCACCCTCTTTGCGCAACACCCGGATGTCGTCGATGCGGGCGGCGGGGTCGACGGCCTTGATCATGTCGTAGAGCGTCAGCGCGGCGACGCTGACGGCCGTCAGTGCCTCCATCTCGACGCCGGTGCGGTCGGTGCTGCGCACGCTCGCCGTGACGCCGACCGTGCCGTCGCCGACCTCGAACTCGACATCCACTCCGTTCAGCGCCAGCTGGTGGCACAACGGGATGAGATCACTGGTGCGTTTGGCGGCCAGGATGCCGGCGACGCGTGCGGTGGCCAAGGCGTCGCCCTTGGGCAGCCCGCCCGATGCGATGAGGTGGACGACCTCGGGTGTGGTGTGCAGCGTCCCGGCAGCAACGGCCGTGCGCTTGGTGGCGTCCTTGCCGGTCACGTCGACCATGTGCGCCGCGCCCGACTCGTCGAGGTGCGAAAGCTTGGGCGCGCTGTCGGTCACCGTTACTTGTTGACGACCGTGACGGGGTGGACGTAGGGCAGATCGTCGGCCGGCTGCGGGAACGTCAGCTCGCCGAAGGGTGACAGCGCGCCGGTGCGGTCCGTGGCCAGCTCGCTGACCGCGTGATCGTCGTCGCCGTTGACCTCGGGCCAGCCCGGGTCGACGTACTGCTTCTTCTGCGCCTTGTTCTCAGCCACCTGCACATTGTGGCAGGCGCCGCGAGCAGTGGCGACACCGGCGGCCTGCCCTACGCTGGTCAGCAATGACCGAAACTACTCCGGGCGTTCCCCTCGGCGCCTGGCTGGGCGAGCTTGATGACGAGCGGCTGGTCCGGCTGCTGGAGCTGCGGCCCGACCTGACGCAACCACCTCCGGGCAGCATCGCGGCGCTCGCGGCCCGGGCTCAGGCCCGCCAATCGGTCAAGGCCGCCACCGACGAGCTCGACTTCCTGCGGCTGGCGGTGCTCGACGCACTGCTGGTGCTGCACGCCGACACCGCGGCCGTCCCGCCGACCAAGCTGCTGGCGCTGATCGGCGACCGGGCGAGCGAAGAGACAATCACCGCCGCCATCGACGACTTGCGTGAGCGGGCGCTCGTGTGGGGCGACTCGACCGTGCGGGTCGCAGCCGAAGCCGCGGGAGGAGTGCCCTGGTATCCGGGCCAGGCCACCATCGAAGTCAGCGAGCAGACGGACATCGCCCCCAGACTGGAGGCGCTCGACTCGTCCCAGCTCGAGCTGTTGCAGAGGCTGCTCGAGGGCTCGCCGATGGGACGGACCCGCGACGCCGCGCCCGGTACCCCGCCGGACCGGCCGGTGCAGCGGCTGCTGGCCGCAGGTCTGCTGCGTCAGGTGGACGCCGAAACCGTGATCCTGCCGCGGCTGGTCGGTCAGGTGATGCGCGGCGAGCTGCCAGGTCCGGTGCAATTGACGCAACCCGATCCGACGGCATCGACCACAACCGTCGCCGACGTCGACGCGGTGGCCGCCGGTGCGGTGATCGACGTACTGCGCGAGGTCGACTTGGTGCTCGAAACCCTCGGCGCCACACCGATTCCCGAGCTTCGCAGCGGCGGGTTGGGCGTCCGTGACGTGAAGCGGCTGACGAAGGTCACCGGCATCGACGAGTCGCGGCTCGGCCTGATCCTCGAGGTGTCGGCTGCCGCGGGGCTGATTGCCGCCGGGCTTCCTGACCACGGTCCGCACGACGGCGTCGGCCCGTACTGGGCGCCGACGGTGGCTGCTGACCGGTTCGTCGACTCCCCGACCGCAGCCAAATGGCACCTGCTCGCGTCGACGTGGCTCGACTTGCCGGGCAGGCCCAGTCTGATCGGCAGCCGCGGTCCCGACGGCAAACCCTATGCGGCGCTGTCGGATTCGCTGTTCTCGACGGCAGCCCCGCTGGACCGACGGTTGCTGCTGGACGTGCTGGCCGACCTGCCGCCGGGGTCCGGCGTCGACTCCACCTCCGCGGCACGGGCGATGATCTGGCGGCGCCCCCGCTGGGCCGTGCGCCTGCAGCCCGACCCCGTCGGCGACCTGCTGACCGAGGCGCACGCGCTGGGTGTGGTCGGCCGCGGCGCGATTGCTTCGCCGGCGCGCAAGATGCTGGCGGGCGAGCCGCCCGACGATGTCATCACCGCTATGGACAAGGTGCTGCCCGCGCCCATCGACCACTTCCTGCTGCAGGCCGATCTGACTGTCATCGTTCCGGGACCGCTGGAACGCAACCTGGCCGAGCAACTGGCGTCCGTGGCGACGGTGGAGTCGGCGGGCGCGGCGATGGTGTACCGCATCAGCGAGGCCTCGATCCGGCGCGCACTCGACACCGGACGCACCGCCAGTGAGCTGCACGCGTTGTTCAGCAGGCACTCGAAAACGCCCGTGCCGCAAGGTCTCACGTATCTAGTTGACGACGTAGCCCGCCGCCATGGGCAGCTGCGGGTCGGCATGGCTCAGTCGTTCGTGCGCTGCGAGGATCCAGCCCTGCTGGCGCAAGCCGTCGCGGCGCCCGCCGCCGAGCAGCTGGAGATGCGGCTGCTCGCGCCGACGGTCGCGGTGTCGCAGGCGCCGATCTCCGAGGTGCTTGCCGCGCTGCGCGACGCGGGCTTCGCGCCTGCGGCCGAGGATTCCACCGGCACGATCGTCGACATCCGCGCTCGCGGCGCCCGGGTGCCAGCACCATCAGGTCGGCGCCGTGCCCACCGGCCGCAAACTCCAACCAGCCAGACGCTCGGCGCGATCGTCGCGGTGTTGCGCAAGGTGGACTCCGCCTCATTCGGAAGCATGCGCCTTGACCCCTCCGTCGCGATCTCGCAACTGCAAGAGGCCGCGCATATGCAATCGTCGGTGGTGATCGGCTATGTCGACCCAGCGGGGGTGGCTACGCAGCGGGTGGTGGCGCCGATCAACATCCGCGGCGGCCAGTTGACGGCGTACGATCCGGCATCGGGACGGGTCCGCGAGTTCGCCATCCACCGCGTCACGTCGGTGGTGTCTGCCGACGCCGGATAACCAGGTTCGTGACAGCGGATTCACAGGACCGTTGGTGAATATGTCTGTGTGACAACGGTGTTAAGCGAGGCGGCGCCAGCGGGATACCGGCACGGCCTGTCCCTGTTGCACGGATGGCTGCCGCCGACGGTGCAGGCCGTTGCCGCGGTGGTGCTGGTGCTGGCGATCGGTTGGCGGTCGCGACGGTGGCGGCTGGTGTGGCTGCCGGTGGCGGCCGTCGTCGGCCTGATTCTCGCGGCATGGACGCACTGGTACATCGATTCGCAGGGCCTCGCAGGAGATCCCGCGCCGCCGTCGCTCTGGATATGGGTCGGCTTGACCGGAATAGCGGTGGCCGTCACGGTGCTCGGTTGGCGCAGCAGCCGGTGGCGGCGGCGCACGGTATCGCTGGCGGCCGTGCCGCTGTGCCTGCTCAGTGCGGGCGTCGCGCTCAATCTCTGGGTCGGCTACTTCCCGACGGTGCAAGCCGCGTGGAACGAGATGACCGCAGGGCCACTGCCCGACGAGACCGATCTGGACACCGTCATGGCGATGCGGGGCAAGGATGTTCCCGCGCACGGGGCGCTCGTGCGGGTGAGCATCCCGGACGATGCGTCCCACTTCAAACACCGCACCGAGTTCGTGTATCTACCGCCGGTGTGGTTCGCCACAAATGCGCCCAAGCTGCCGGTGGTCATGATGATCGCCGGAGAGTTCAACACCCCGGCGGACTGGCCGCGCACCGGCAACGCGATGACCACCCTCGATACCTTCGCCGCAGCACACGGTGGCAACGCGCCGGTGTTCGTCTTCGTCGACGTCGCTGGGGCGTTCAACAACGACACCGAATGCGTCAACGGCTCGCGCGGCAACGTGGCCGACCATCTCATCAAAGACGTGCCGCCATATGTGGTGTCCACCTTTGGAGTTCAGAACGCCAACTGGGGCGTGGTGGGCTGGTCGATGGGCGGCACCTGCGCTGTGGACCTGACAGTGATGCACCCGGAGTTGTTCAGCACGTTCGTCGACATCGCCGGCGACATGGGGCCGAACGCGGGCACCAAGGAGCAGACCATCGCCCGGATCTACGGCGGTGACGCCGCCAAGTGGGCGACCTACGACCCCACCACCGTGATCACCAATCACGGGCCGTACGCGGGCGTGTCCGGCTGGTTCGCGATCTCCTCCGATGCCCCGACGCCGCGCAAAGGCGGCTACGGCAATCCCAACGCGGTGGGCCTGGGCGGTCAGGATGCAGCGGGCAACCCCGGCGATCAGACCGACGCCGCCAACTCGCTGTGCAAGCTGGGCCGAGCCAACGGCATCGCCTGTGCGATCGTCGCCAGCCCGGGTAAACACGACTGGCCGTTCGCGATGGACGTCTTCAAGGCCTCGCTGCCGTGGCTGGCCGGCCAGCTCGGCACTCCCGGCGTCCCCAAGATCCCGCT
>JAJKIB010000047.1 GCA_021154745.1 Mycobacterium sp. | reverse complement strand
CTTCGTGGTCCTCGGTGAACAGATCGCGGCGCACTGGAATCTCCTATCTACGAGATGAGTTCGACCAGCGTGGCGTTGGCCGTGCCGCCGCCCTCGCACATGGTCTGCAGGCCGTAGCGAATCCCGTTGTCGCGCATGTGATTGATCATGCGCGTCATCAGGACCGCGCCCGACGCGCCGAGTGGGTGGCCGAGCGCGATCGCCCCGCCCAGCGGGTTGAGTTTGTCTTCGTCGGCGCCGGTCTCGGCGAGCCAGGCCAGCGGCACCGGAGCGAACGCCTCGTTGACCTCGAACACGCCGACCTCGTCCAACCCCACACCTGCCTTGTGCAGGACCTTCTCGGTGGCCGGAATCGGACCGGTCAGCATCAGCACCGGGTCGGCCCCGGTCACGGCGCCGGCGCGGTATCGGACGATCGGCGTCAAACCCATCGCGACGGCGTTTTCGGCCGTCATCACCAGCAGTGCGGCCGCGCCGTCCGAGATCTGCGAGGAGTTGCCTGCGTGGATGACGCCGTCCTCCTTGAAGGCCGGCTTTAGGCCCGCGAGCTTCTCGACGGTCGTCCCGCGGCGGATGCCTTCGTCGGCCACCACTGGCTCGCCGTCGGTGAACACCGGCATGATCTGCGTCTCGAACGCGCCGTTGTCCTGCGCCTTGGCCGCGAGTTCGTGTGAGCGCACCGAATACTCGTCGACACGGGTCCGCGAAAAGCCCCACTTCTGCGAGATGAGTTCCGCAGAAATGCCCTGGTTGAACGAGAAATCCCCGTAGCGGGCAAGAACTTTCGGGCCGTAGGGCATTCCCGTGGACCGTGCTGAACCAAGCGGCACCCGGCTCATCACCTCAACTCCGCCGGCAACGACGACGTCCTGCTGGCCGGACATCACGGCCTGCACCGCGAAGTCCAGCGCCTGCTGGCTCGACCCGCACGCCCGATTGATGGTGGTCCCCGGGATGTTCTCAGACCACCCGGCGGCCAGCACCGAGTAGCGGCCGATATTGCTCGACTGATCGCCCACCTGCGAGACGCAACCCCACACCACGTCGTCGACGATGTCGGGGTCCACACCGGCGCGCTCTACCAGCGCATTGAGCACGATTGCCGACAGATCGGCGGCGTGCATGTCGGACAGTCCGCCGTTGCGCTTGCCGACGGGCGTGCGCACCGCCTCGACGATTACGGTTTCACGCATCTATCTCACTCCGATCTGGATACTGCCCATCGTCCAGTGAACGCGGGATCGCGCTTCTCGGCGAACGCCGCGTACGCCTCTATTGAGTCTGCAGTCGCGAAATTGCCCGGCTGCGATCGGGCCTCATTAGCCAGCGCCTCGCGCAGGGTCGCGTTGGCGCCGTCGTTGAGGAGCGCCTTGCTCTGCGCCAGGGCGACGGGCGGGCCTGCCGCAAGTCGTCGGGCCAGGTCAGCGACAAACTCGTCTATCTGGTCGGTCGGCTCTACCCAGGTGACCAACCCCAGCGACAGCGCCTCGTCGGCATCGATCGTGTCGGCGAGCAGCACCAGGCGTTTGGCCTGCTGCAGGCCGACCAGTTTGGGCAACAGCCATGACCCGCCGAGGTCGACCGAAAGTCCGCGCTTCGAAAAGATCTGGCAAAACCGCGATTCGGGCCTCGCGACCACGAAGTCACATCCGAGTGCGAGGTTCCAGCCCGCGCCGACGGCCACCCCCGTCACCTTCGCGATGGTGGGGACCGTCAGTTCGTGCAGCGCCAGTGCGACGTCGGTCAGCCTGCGCAGTTTGTGCCTCGGGTGGATGTCCTCCGGGGTGGTGATGTCCGCGCCCGAACAGAATGCACCTCCCGCGCCTGTCATCACCAAGGCTCGCAGGTCGCGGTCGCGCGCAGCGGCCCGCAGCGCGTCGGCCAGCTCGATCCACAGCTGCGAATTGATCGCGTTCTTGCGATCGGGGCGGTTCAGCGTCAGTGTCCGGACGCCGTCGTCGTCGGTCGACAGCAGCACGGGCTTGTCGGTCGCAGCCATCAGTCGTACGCCGGACCGATCACGCCACGGTCGCGCAGCACGGTGATCTCGTCGGCTCCCACGCCGAGCTCAGCGAGCACGGCGTCTGTGTGCTGTCCCAGTCCGGGAACCGCCCCCATCGGCGGATCGTAACCGGCGATGACCGGCGGCGGCAGCAGCGCCTGGATCGGACCCGTCGACGTCTGGACTTCGCGCCAACGGTCACGGGCGGTCAGTTGCGGGTGCACGACCACTTCACTGGGCACGTTGTAGCGGGAGTTCCCGATGCCCGCGGCGTCCGCCGTCTTCTGCACGTGATCGAGATCATGCCGTGCGCACCACTCGCCGATCGCCTCGTCGAGCGCCGCCCGGTTTGCGACCCGATCCGCGTTCGTCTGGAACCGCTCGTCGTCGGCCAAGTCATTGCGCTGCAGGATTTCTCGGGCCAGGCGCTGCCATTCTCGGTCGTTCGTCGTACCCAACACCACGGTCTGGCCGTCGGCGGTGCGATACGCACCGTACGGCGCGACGGCCGGTGAGCTCATGCCCAGCGGCTGCTGGTCGACGCCCGAGTGTTGGGTGTAGGTGAGCTGGTAGCCCATCACGTCCATCATGGTGTCGAACAGGCTGACGGCGACGCTGTTACCGCCGGCGCTTCGGCCGGTGTCCCGTGAGTACAGCAGCGCCATGATCGACAGCGCCGACTGCAGACCGGTCGTGATGTCGGCGACCGGAGGGCCGGGTTTCGCGGGGGCACCGGCCTCGCCGGTGACCGCACACGTGCCCGATTCGGCTTGGATCAGCAGGTCGTAGGCGCGCTTGTGCGACAGCGGCCCGCCCGGCCCGTAGCCGTCGATCTCCACCGCGATCACGTTCGGGTGCCGGACCTTCATCTCGGCCCGGGTGATGCCCAGTCGTCCCGTCGACCCCGGCGCCAGGTTCGACACCAGCACGTCGGCCCGATCGAGCAGACGATGCAGAATGTCGAGTCCCTCAGTGGTTTTCAGGTCGACTGTGACCGATTCCTTGTTGCGGTTGCACCAGACGAAATGCGCCCCAAGCCCGTTCACGACGTCGTCGTAATGACGCGCGAAATCGCCGCCGTTGGGATGCTCGACCTTGATGACCCGGGCCCCGAGGTCGGCCAACGTCCGCGTGCACATCGGGGCCGACACCGCCTGTTCGAGGGCGACGACCGTGATACCGGACAGCGGTGCTGGTGTCATCACATGACCATGCCGCCGTCGACCGGCAGCACCTGCCCGGTGATGTACGACGCGGCATTCGACGCCATGAACACGAACGCTCCGGCAATCTCCGAGGGCTCCGCCCACCGCTTCATCGGGATGCGGTTCATCATGTTGGCGGCGAATTTCTCGTTGGTGCGGATGGTTTCGGTCATCGGTGTGGCCGCCAGGGGGGCCAGCGCGTTGACCATGATGCTCTTGGTGGCCAGTTCACGCGCCAGCGATTTGGTGAAGCCGATAATCCCGGCCTTGGCTACCGAGTAGTTGACCTGGCCGAGAGTGCCGGTAAGCCCAGCCGCCGAGGTCACGTTGACGATGCGCCCGGTGCCGTCCGTTGGGATGTAAGGCAGCGCCGCCTGAGTGACGTTGAATGCACCCATCACGTGAATGTCGAACAGCAGCCGGAACGATTCCTGGGTGGTCTTGTCGAACATCGCCGGCTTGGTCACACCCGCGTTGTTGATCACGATGTGCAACGCGCCGTCGGCCAAAGCGGCCGCCTGGGCGGCAGCGGCGTCGGCGGAGTCGCGGTCCGACACGTCGAGGGCGGCGGAGTCGGCGCGGCCACCTGCGTCCGAAATGCGTTCGGCCACAGCGGCAGCCGCATCCTTGTCGAGGTCGGTGACGAGCACGGCCGCACCCGCTTCCGCCAGCGCCTTGGCTACCGCGGAGCCGATTCCTCCTGCTGCGCCGGTCACCAAGGCCGAGCGGCCGGTGAGGTCAAAGTAATTCATCAGTAGCTCCTGGGCAGGCCGAGCACGTGTTCGCCGAGGAAGTTCAGGATCATCTCCTGACTGACCGGGGCGATCTTCATCAGACGCGATTCACGGAAATAACGCGACACGTGGTACTCCTCGGAGTAACCCATGCCGCCGTGCAACTGCAGTGCCCGATCGGCGGCACCGAAACCCGCGTCGGCGCATAGATACTTTGCCGTATTAGCCTCGCGCCCACAGGGTTTGCCGTTGTCGTACAACCACGTCGCCTTGCGCAACACCAGCTCGGCGGCATCCAGACGCGCCAGCGAATCAGCCAGCGGGAACTGCAGGCCCTGGTTCATGCCGATTGGCCGGTTGAATACCACGCGTTCGTTGCCGTACTTGACGGCCTTCTCAAGCGCGACCCTGCCAATGCCCAACGCCTCGGCGGCGATCAGCATCCGCTCCGGGTTCAGGCCGTCGAGGATGTACTTGAAGCCCTTGCCCTCCTCGCCGACACGATCCCCGACCGGCACGATGAGGTCGTCGATGAATACTTCGTTGGAGCTGACCGCGTTTCGGCCCATCTTGCTGATCGGCCGGATGTCCACATGGTCACGGTTCAGGTCGGTGAGGAACAGCGTCATGCCGTCGGTCTTCTTGGTGACCTCGTCGTACGGAGTTGTGCGGGTGAGCAGCAGGATCTTCTCCGACTCCAACGCCTTGGAGATCCACACCTTGCGGCCGTTGATGCGGTAGTTGTCCCCCTCGCGTTTGGCGAAGGTCGTGATGCGCGAAGTGTCGAGTCCCGCGCCGGGTTCGGTGACGCCGAAGCACACGTGCAGGTCGCCATTGACTATCCGCGGCAGCGTCGCGGCCTTTAGCTCGTCGGAGCCATGTTTGACCACGGGCTGCATCCCGAAGATCGAGAGGTGGATGGCGCTGGCGCCGTTCATCGCCGCCCCGGAGCGGGAGATCTCCTCCAGCAGCAGCGTCGCCTCGGTGATGCCGAGACCATGGCCGCCGTACTCCTCCGGGATGGTCATGCCGAGCCAGCCGCCCTTGGCGATGGCGTCGTAGAACTCCTGGGGGAACTCGTGCGCCTGGTCTTTGGACATCCAATAGTGGTCGTCGAACTTGCCAGCCAACTCGGCGACGGACTTGCGGATCAGCTCCTGATCCTCGGTCAGCTCGAAACTCATCCCGCCAGGCACGATGCCTCTCCTCCATCAATCCCGCACAAACCAGCGCGCCGGTGCGTTTACGGCCCATCCGCACCGGCGCACTTAACTCTAGAAACTACGACTCAGTCCGTATTGCCGGTCAACTCTTTGGCATTCGCAGCGAAGTCGGCGAAGGTGGCGCCGGTCTTCTCGCGGTGCGACAGGGCTTGGATGGAGACGTCGTGGCCTTCGGCGGCTTTGCGCAGCGCGCCGACGGTGGCCTGCTCCTTGGGGATGTGGGTGAACGGGTCCCAGTGATACCAGCGCATGGCGTTCTCGAAGGTCATCTTGTTGACGTCGTCGTCGGGCACGCTGTTCTCGGTCAACACCTCGTGCAGCTGCTCGGGCGCCCCAGGCCACAT
>JAJKIB010000046.1 GCA_021154745.1 Mycobacterium sp. | reverse complement strand
TCGCCTTCCTACTGGCGTTCGCGATCGACGCGGTGTCCAACGTCTGGGTGACCGGTCTGTTCTCGGGCCTGCTGATGTTCCTCTACTTCGTCGCATTTGAGATCACCCAGGGATGGACGCCGGGCAAGAAGCTGCTGGGGCTGTCCGTCCACGGTCCGGGCGGCGCGCCCAAACCCACGGCGCAGCAATCCGCAATCCGCAATGTGTGGACGTTGCTCAACATCGTGCCGTTCGTCGGTGGTCTGCTGACGCTCGTCGCGGTCATCGTGATAGCGGTGACGATCAACAGCAGTCCGACCAAGCAGGGCAAGCACGACGAGCTCGCGGGCGGCACCCAGGTCGTCAAGGGCTGATTGCGCTAGACGATCGTCAAATCACGATCCCGAGGAGCAGCACCAGCACCAGGCCGGTGACGGACAACACGGTCTCCATGATCGACCACGACTTGATGGTCTGACCCACGGTCATCCCGAAGAATTCCTTGACGAGCCAGAAGCCCGCGTCGTTGACGTGGGAGAAGAACAGCGAGCCGGCGCCGACCGCGAGCACGACCAGCGAGACCTCACCGGTGCTCATGCCTTCCACCAGACCGAGCATCAGTGACGACGCGGTGATGGTGGCGACGGTCGCGGAACCCGTTGCGAGCCGGATCAGTACGGCCAGCACCCAGGCCAGCAGGATGGCCGAGACATGGGCACCCTTGGCCCAGTCGGCAAGCAGCGTGCCGATACCGCTGTCGACGAGCACCTGCTTGAAGCCGCCGCCGGCGGCGACGATCAGGATGATGCCGGCGACGGGGGGCAGTGACGTCTCGAGGCACTTGACGATCTGATCGCGGGTCATCGCAGCGCCCCGACCCAGTGTGAAGATACCGACGACCACCGCGATCAGCAACGCCATCAATGGGCGGCCGAGAATATCGAAAATCTGACGCAGCACGTTTGTTTTGTCATCGATGAAAATGTCGACCAGCGCCTTGCCCATCATCAACCCGACGGGCAGCAGCACCGAGAAAAGCGTGATGCCGAAGTTTGGTCGTTGGCGCTCAACGCGGGTGGCCGTTTGGGTCGTCGTGCCCTCACCCTCGGCACCCGCCGCGGCGCTGGTGACCGAACCACCGCCGTTTCGGGCGAAATCGTCGGCCTCGAACCGATCCGGCACGTCGATGACCACCCAGCGCCCCGCCAGCCGCCCGAACAGCGGGCCCGCGACGATGACGGTCGGGATTGCGACGAGTACACCCAACGCCAGCGTGACACCGAGATCAGCCTTCAACAGGTCGATAGCGGTCAACGGTCCGGGGTGCGGCGGCACCAGCCCGTGCATCGCGGAAAGCCCTGCCAGCGCGGGGATTCCGACCGTGATCAGGGACTGCTGCGATCGCTTGGCGACCAGATAGATGACCGGCATCAACAGAACCAGGCCGATCTCGAAGAACATCGGCAGGCCAATGATGGCGCCCACCAACGCCATTGCCCACGGCAACGCCCGCGGGGAGGCGTGCCCGACGATGGTGTCGACGATCTCGTCGGCGCCGCCGGAATCAGCGAGCAGTTTGGCGAACATCGCGCCGAGCGCGATCAGGATGCCCACCCCGGCCGCAGTGGTGCCGAACCCGTCGCTGAACGAGCTCAGCGTGTCGTCGAAGTTGTCGAGCGACGGCAATCCCGCAACGATGCCAACCGTCAGCGCACCGAATATCAGCGCGAGGAACGGGTGCAGCTTGGTGATCGTGATCAGCACGACGATCAGCGCGATGCCTGCCAGCGCGGCCAGCACCAGCTGCCAACCCGGTGCGATCGGCTCGGGCAGCTCGGTATCGGCCGCCAGGACGGTGAGTGCGGTGGTCATCGGTTCTCCTGTTCTGTTGTGCGCGTGGCGGATAACGCGACGTAGTTGTCAACGATGGAATCGATGTTCTGATCGACATCGATGGCGATGCCGCGTTCGTCGGGCTCCAGCGGCTCGAGCGTGGCGAACTGAGATGCCAGCAGCGACGCGGGCATGAAGTGTCCCGGCCGGCTGGCCTGCCGCTTGACGATGACCTCGGGTGTGCCGGACAGGTGCAGGAATTCGACGTCCGGGCAATGACGGCGTAACTGGTCGCGGTACTTGCGCTTGAGAGCCGAGCAGCTCATCACCCCGCCGCCGGCGGAATGCTGGGCGAGCCACTCCCCGATCGCTTCCAGCCACGGATAGCGGTCGTCGTCGTCGAGGGCTTGACCGGCCGTCATCTTCGCGATGTTGGCGGGTGGGTGAAAGTCGTCCGCGTCCGCGAACGGCACCCTCAGGCGCTGCGCCAACGCCGCTCCGACGGTCGACTTACCGGAGCCAGAAACGCCCATGACGACGATTGGTGACGCCATCCCCTCCACCTACCCAGTTGTGCTTGACGTCACACAGCATGTCTCAATAGTCATACGATTGCAACTGTGAATCGAAATCATCTGTTTTTAACGACGTCAGCAAAGCTATGACAAGATGTATGCGTGACCACCGAAGCAAACGTCGGCGCTCTGCACGGCAATTTGCTCGCTGCGCTGGGCACCTCGATCGTGTCCGGGGAGTACCCGGCCGGGCAGGTGCTCACGCTCGACGGGGTCAGCACGCAGCACGGTGTGTCGCGCAGCGTTGCCAGGGAGGCGATCCGGGTGCTGGAGTCGATGGGAATGGTCGCGTCACGCCGGCGGGTGGGCATCACCATTCAGCCGTCCCAGAAGTGGAATGTCTTTGATCCCGAATTGATTCGGTGGCGTCTGGAGGCCGGCGACCGGGCCGCCCAGCTGGTGTCGCTGTCAGAGCTGCGGCGTGGGTTCGAGCCGGCCGCCGCGGCGCTGGCCGCGCGGCGCGCCGACCCGCATCAGTGCCGGGTCATGGCGGCCGCAGTGTCGGACATGGTGGTGCACGGCCGCTCAGGCGATCTCGAGGCGTATTTGTTGGCGGACAAGATCTTTCACCAGACGCTGCTCGAAGCCAGCGGCAACGAGATGTTCCGGGCGCTGAACGGCGTCGTTGCCGAGGTGCTCATGGGCCGCACCCACCACGGCATGATGCCGGACGTGCCGAACCCGGCAGCCATCGAACTGCACGACCAGGTCGCGCGCGCGATCCGGCTGCAGGAAGAGGAAGCCGCCGAGCGCGCCATGCGAGCGATCATCGACGAGGCGGTATCCGCTGTGGCCGAAGAGTTTTCGGAGCCGTCCTAAGGTCGGGGCGCGTAGCTGTAGTTGATACTGCCGCCGCTGACGGTGGTGACCGTCAGGGTGAACGACGCGGTCTCTGCACCGGTGACAACCGTGCAGTCGACGGTGTTGCCTGCCTTGCCCTCGAGGTTGCCTGCACACTGCACAGAGTCGGGCCGTCGCCCCGGTTGCTTATCGAATTCGTCGAGCAGCGAACTCGCGACTTCCTCCTTGGTCAGCATCGGCACCACGTCGAAGTTCATCATCAGACCCTCGACGCTTTTCACTTCGACCGTGCGCCGCAGTTTGGCTCCGCCCGCGTCAACCTCACAGTGCGCGGTCGCGCCGACCTTGCCGTCCAGACCCGATTCGCAGGACACCGACGTGACCTGCGCCTGCGCCGCGTCGGTGACAAGCCTCGAGACGGCCTTCTCTAGTTGCTCTTTGGATATCGCCGGGCTCATCTCGTAGTTGATCGCGCTCCCGTCGACACCGGTGACCGTGATGACGGGCTGGAAGCTGTTCGTCGGGCTCATCACCACCTCGCAGCGCGCGGTTTTGCCGACCTCGCCGACCAGGTCCTGTCTGCACGTCACCGATTGCGCGTGTTCGCCCGCCTTGGCCAGCCGATCGGCAATGTCAGTTTGCAGGGCATCCTTGTCGACGACCGGCGTGTCGCCGACGCCGACGCTGGCATCACAGCCCGCGACCAGTGCACACATTGTCGCGAGAGCGCCCACGGCTGTATTCACCATATGCAAGGGCCGCCTCCTGGACCGTTGCTGGCTCGCCGCCCTCCGAGCGTTTGCACAGACCATAGCAAGTTGGCTGCGGGCGTGATGGTTAACTGCCAAAGTGGCCAGACGACCTTCGCTTGCGCGCCGGTTCTTTGATCGCTTCGAACCGGTGCACGCCGTCACCTACTTCTCTCCTGAGGCCCGGACTGCCTTCGACCAGCTGGGATTCCGCGGGTTCTGGGCGAGCTACTTTCCCGCTCGATCCGCCCCGTTCGGGGTGGTGCCGCCGGAGGTCGTCACCGCCGCCTTCTACAACTTTGCTCCCGCACGCGTCGCCAAGGCACTACCCGCGGCGTGGGACGTCGCCTCACCGACGGACCTTCTGCGCGTCCGCCAGGAGTCAGCGGTGGCGGCGCTTCGCCGCTACGGCGTGACGGACGACGAAGCCGGCGTCGCGAGCGAACTGGCCGAGAGGGCCGCACGTGGCGCGCCACTCGACGGCCGGACGTTATTCGCCGCGAACATGGCGCTGGACTGGCCCGACGATCCCGTGGCCGCGCTGTGGCACGCCGTCACGCTGTTGCGCGAACAGCGCGGTGACGGGCATGTGGCCGTGCTGTCGACGCTCGGTGTGTCGGGCCGCGAGTCCAACGTGCTGCACGCCGCTGCCGGCCGGGTGCCGCAAGAGATGATCATGCGCAGCCGTGACTACGACGAGGAGCAATGGGAGCACTATCGGGCGCGGTTAGCCGGTCGCGGGCTGCTCGACGCCGACGGTGCGCTCACCGACGCAGGCCGAGACCTCAAGCAGCGCATCGAGGACACCACCGACCGACTGGCGCTGTCGGCGCTCGACGCGCTTGAGGATGACGAAATCGAGCGGCTGTTCCGTGCGCTCACGCCGATCACGCGCAAGGTGGTCGCCGCCGGAGATGTGCCAGCCGCAACGCCAATGGGACTGGGCCGCGACGAGCTCCACGACGACAGCGCCCACTTGACCTAACCTTTCGCGCGAGCGTGCGTGTCTGCCCCTCGACACGCCGTGTTTTGTGCACATTTTGCGCACGCTCGCGGCGCGCTGAGGGGCGTGGTCGCGCTGGAGCCGCCGTCAGCCTGATCGGCGTTGACCTTCTGATGTACGCTCCGCGCTGATGCGGATCATCATCACGGGCGGCAACAGCGGTGTTGGCAAGGCGACCGCCGTCGCGGCAGCCGAGAGCGGCCACAGCGTGGTGATCGCCTGCCGAAGCATCGAGAAGGCTGAACGGGCCGCCGCCGATATGTCGGGCGACGTCGAGGTTGCGCAGCTCGATCTGGCCGACCTCGCCAGTGTGCGCGCATTCGCCAACTCCGTGGAATCCGTTGATGTGCTGGTAAATAACGCCGGCGTGATGGGCCTCCCACTGAGCCGCACCTCGGACGGCTTCGAGGCGCATATGGGCACCAATCATCTCGGCCACTTCGCGTTGACATGTCTGCTCGGCGACAAGATCAAAGACCGAGTCATCTCGGTGGCAAGCGCGATGTACCTCTTCGCTCGCATCCATTTCGACGACCTGAACTGGCACACCCGCAGGTACCGGAAGACAGCGGCCTACTCGGAATCCAAGCTGGCCAATCTCCTGTTCGTCCGCGAGCTCGCCAACCGTGGCGTCCGGGCGTACGCATCAGATCCGGGTATGACAGATACCGGTATCACCAGAGAGATCGCTGCCGGGCTACCGCGGGCCGAGCACAGCCCGGTGTGGCGCCTCCTGCACACTCCGGCCCAGGGTGCGCGGGCGACTGTTCAGGCGTTGACAACCGAACTGCCCAGCGGCACGTATCTCGCGCCGCGGTTCAATCAGTGGGGCAAGCCGCGAGTAACGGGCTTGCGCAAGAAGGCCCGCGATCCATCGGCGGCCCGTCGGCTCTGGGAGTTGTCTGCGGAACTCACCGGTTGCGACTGGCCACGGCCGAACTCGTAACGGTCTACGCACCTTCGCTGTGCGACGAGCGTGCGCAAAATGGCCGCGAAATGCGGCGTGTCGGGGCGCAGACACGCACGCTCGCGGATAAGGGGCTAGGGCTGGTTGCGGTTCCACTCGACCCAGCCGACTCCGGTGCGGCCGTCGTCGGTGGTGACAGTCGCCCAGGCCCGCGGGAAGTGGCTGACCCGCCCATCCGGCGCCGTCAACAACACCGGTGCGTGCCCACGGATGTCGATGGTGGCAGTCACATCGCCATAGGAGATCGTCGTTGCCTGCGGTAAACCATTGTCGCCGAACGTTTCCCGCGCGGTGACCGTCTGCAGTTCAACGAGCGGGTGGCCCGGCTGCTGCAGATAGCCAATACCCAACGGCGGGGCGCCGGGGATGCGAATGTCCACACCGTGGAGGTGCGTGCCGTCGTCGAGATGCAGTGCACTCCACACCCAGTCCATGGCCCACCAGTCGCGCACACCCCAGGAGTGGTCGCGTTGACCGGCGACTTCACGCACGGATACCTCGCGACCGTCGACCGTGACGGTGCCCGACACCATGCACGGGATCTCATAGCGCGGGGTGATCCGGTATTGGTACGGCGTGCCCGCAGTTGTCCACACCAGATCCATCGTCAGCTCGACGGGGCTGCCCGCTTCACCACGCAACAGCGCGGCCGGTTCGTCGTAGGACTGCCCCCGTCCCCGCATCCTGACGCGGTATGACCGCAGCGGCTCGGTAGCGTCGAGCGTGAGTTCGATCGCACCGGTGTCGTGGAAGTCACTGAGCGCGAATGTCGGCATTCCCGGGCCACAAATGAGCCCGTTGATCCACGAGGTGTTTTGATTCGGATACAGCCCGAGTCGTATCCAGCCACCGACACCCTGCCCCAGGTCGGCGAAGTCGAAGTACCAGCTCTCGTTCCACAGTGGCTCATCGGTCGCCACATGGGCACCCTCATCCTCGGCTGTAGGCGTAAGCGGCTCGGCCGCAACGGGTTCCGGGAGTGCCGCCAGTGCATCCGTGTCGACCACATGCTGGCAGTGCCGCCGCAGCATCACCATGAACATATCGTCGCCCCGCTCCGTCTGAGCGACGAGCATCGACGAGACGATCGCCATCATCACCCCGAAGAAGCTCTGCCGCCGCACGCCGTCGCGCACGTCGTCGAGGCTGATCAGCGCATTCGCTCCGAGGGCGTCGTGGTAGGCCCGCAGCAGCGCATCGTAGTGATCGCGGCGCAGCTGGTCGGTCAGCGCACAGCCGAGGAAGTACGCGACGTCGGTCATCGCCGGACCCCACGTCACGGTCTGCCAGTCCACCACCGTCAGCGGACGGTCGGCGCCTGGCTCGCCGAACAGCATGTTGTCCAGGCGATAGTCGCCGTGCACGAGACCGTGCGCACGCTGCTGCGCGGTTTCTCCTGCGACGTACGCGTCGAAGCTTGCGACCAGCCGCTCGCACACCTCGCAATGCTCCGGCGCGATCTGGTCGCCGTACCGCTGGAAGAACCCGGCGTACAGCTGGCCGATCAACGCCTGATTCATCGGCGACTCGCGGTTGAGCCAGTCGGCGTTCGCCGTCGCGGTGTCGCCGAGCAGCGGCGCGTGCACCCGGGCCAGTTCCGACAGCGCCAGCATCGCCTGTTCGACTGTCGCCCCACGGATCTCGTCGCCCACGACGGCCGGCCCAGCGTCGCCGAGCAGCAGGTCGAACGCGCCCGTCTCGGCGTCGAAGGCGGCGTGGTGGCATGGCGCGATCGGCCCGTCAAGGCCCGGCGCGATGTCGGTGTAGAACCGCACCTCGCGTTCGTAGAGGCCCAACGCGAGGCCGGTCTGCCTGCTCACCGGGTCGGTGGCAGCGACCTTGAGCACCACTGAATTCGGGCCCAGGTCGGCGTCGGCATAGGTCAGCACGACGCGATAGCACTCGCTCATCTGGCCCGTGCCGATGCGTTCAAAGGCGAAGTCGCTCACCGGTACGCCCAGGGCGTCGGTGAGCCACTCGACCGTCAGATCGGCAGGCCGCTCCACCACGTCAGTGGTGCGCACTGGTGCTCGATGTGTGGCACATGTCCGGTGGCGTCGCGACCACGTCCAGCGACGGGTTGCGATCGAAGAACCCGAACGGCTTGAGCCAGAAGGACACCACGTCGACGGGCATCACCGGCCAATCTTCCGGCCGGGTGATGTGGTGGATGCCGAACACGTACCACATCACCACATCGGTGTTCTCGATGGACCTGTTGGCGAGTGTCCAGCGACCCAGACCAGTGTCATGCTTCGACTGGTTCACGAATTCTCCCGCGGGCCAACGCTCATCGGGGTGGTTCGGAGTCACCCATAGAGTATGCGCAATCACGTTGGCGCGTTCGACGACCGGCGATTCGGGGTCGAACATCGGCGGAATCGCGCCACTCGGAACCAATTTGTACGACGGGTGGACGCCGAGACCGTTCACCACGTTGGTGTTCACCACCTTCCAGCTGCGCTGCGTAGCGAAGTTCACGTCCTGCTTGGCTTGGCTCTCGGTGCGCAGCGGGATGTTGTGGACGACGAGCGAAAGGCCGTGTGGATTGCCCGTGCCCATCGGCTCAGGATGGGACTCCGTCATGTAGACGGTGTTGTCGCTGCCGTCGATGTCCATGTCGAGCCGGGCAACCAGGAAGTGTTGGTGGAACGGCGCGTACGTGCGCTCGTCGACCAGAGTGCCGTTCGGATGGGGCTGCCCGGGCGACAGCGGCGTGGTGACCATGATGCCGGTGGCCCGCACCTCGCATTCGATATTGCCGTCTTGATACAGCCGCCAGTACACGAGGTATTCGTAGTTGGCGACGGTGACGTGAAAAGAGATCGTCAGCCGCCGCATCCGGCGCACCTCGGCGCCGATGTCGTGATCGACGTGCTTCCACAGCACGGCGTTGTCTTCTTCGTGGATGCAGATGGCATTGGTGATCGTGTACGGCTCGCCCTTGCTGTTGTGCAAAACCGCGTCCAGGTAACGGATCTCGCCCAGGCAGTCACACCCGAGTTCCAGCGACGTGGTCATGAAGCCAAGGCCCCACTCGCCGATGTCGAATGCGGTGCGCCGGTAATGGTCCTCCGACGGGTCGCGGTAGGGAACGATCATCTCCGCGAACGACAATCGATGTGCGACAGAGCGGTTCCGGTCGCCGTCGCGGTAACGCACAGTGTGCAAGGTCATTCCCTCGCGGTGGTTGAAGCCGATGCGCAGCGACCAGTTCTGCCACTGCAACAGGTTGCCGTCCAACGTGAACGACGGCCCCTCCGGTTGGGTGATGTGCAGCGGCTTGAGCGGCTCGCGGCGCGACGCCGAGCGGATGCGCTCGGGGATCATGCTCGGCACGTATTCGCCCATGACATCCGGAGTGTCGACGCCACCGCTATCTTCGACGCGCAACAGCTCCATCGCATTGAGGTCGATCACGCAGTGCAGGCCGCTGATCAGATTCGCGTAGGGATTGGCGCCCGGCACCGCCTTGACCCAACTGTCCGACCAACCGAGCCGTCGGTCGCGGTATTCCGGTGGCACCACCGCGTCGCCGTAGGTCCAGGTGTCGAAGAACACCAGATCGATGTCGGTGATACCACGTTTGGCCAGGGC
>JAJKIB010000045.1 GCA_021154745.1 Mycobacterium sp. | reverse complement strand
ATCGCGCGCCCATATCCGGTTCCCGTCATCTGCGAGCTGCTTGGCGCTCCTCAACAGGACTGGCAGCTGTTCTCGGAGTGGGCCGACGAGTTCTTCAAGACCTTCGGCTGGAACGCGGCCGAATACGAGCCCCAAATCCTCACCGCATGGCAGGAACTCGACGACTATGTCGACGACATGGTCTCCGAGCGCCGCGATTCGACGACCGATGACCTGATTTCAGCACTGATCCGCGCCGAGGATGCGGGCGACCATCTGACCATGGCCGAGCTACGCATGCTTGCGGGCGGCATTCTCATGGCGGGCACCGACACCACACGCAACCAAGTTGCCGCTGCCATCGATGTCCTCTGCGATCACCCGGAGCAGTGGGACCTCCTCGCCGACCATCCCGAGGTGGCGATGAATGCGGTCGAAGAGCTGATGCGCTTCTACCCTGTCACCTTCGGCGTGATGCGCATGACGACCGAAGACGTCGAATACGAGGGCGTGGTCATCCCGGCAGGCACCTTCGTCATGGTCAACACGGCTTCAGCCAACCGTGACCCCGCGGTGTACGAGGGCCCGGATCGGCTCGACATCACGCGCGAAGGCGCGCCGCCGATGCAGTCGTTCGGCGCGGGCGCGCACTACTGCCTCGGCGCGAATCTCGCCCGTCGCGAGATCGCCGAAGCCCTGGCCGTCATGGCCCGCCGGATGCGCAACCTGCGCCGCGCAGGCCCCGCGCCATGGAAGCCGTTGGTCTCGATCAGCGGCCCCGCAGTGCTGCCCGTGGAATTCGACGCGGCCTGACCTAACGCTGAGCACTCGCACAGCCACCGTCGTGGTGTGCCTAGACTTTGGATGTGCGGGACGTACTCGACGAGCTGCTGACGGTCTGGAAGGCCGGCGGGACAGCGGGGGTCGCCACCGTCGTCCGGACGATGAAGTCCGCGCCGCGTCCGCCCGGTGCCACCATGGTCGTCGCTCCCGATGGCACGGTCGCCGGCTCGGTGTCAGGCGGCTGCGTCGAGGCAGCCGTCTACGAACTGGCCAACGAGGTGGTCGCGAGCGGTCGACCCGAACTGCAGCGCTACGGGATATCGGACGACGACGCATTCGCCGTCGGTCTCACCTGCGGCGGGATCATCGACATCTTCGCAGAACCGGTGTCCCGCAACACTTTTCCACAGCTACAGGCAATCGCCGATGACATCGCTGGGCATCGCCCGACGGCAGTCGCCACGGTCATCACCCATCCCGACCCGGCTTGGCTCGGGCGCAGGCTGGTCGCCGGGCCCGACGCGATCCAAGGATCGCTCGGGTCTGCCCGCGCCGACGACGCCGTCGCCGACGACGCCAGGGGTCTGCTCGCCGCCGGCCGCACCGCCGTGCTCTCCTATGGCCCCGACGGCCAGCGCCAGGAAACCGGCATGGAGGTCTTCGTCGCGAGCCACGCGCCGCGACCGCGGATGCTGATCTTCGGCGCCATCGACTTCGCCTCGGCCCTCGCCCGGCAGGGCGCGTTCCTCGGATACCGCGTCACCGTGTGCGACGCCAGACCGGTCTTTGCGACGCCGGCGCGTTTCCCCGACGCCGACGAGGTCGTCGCCGAGTGGCCCGACCGTTACCTCGCCGCGCAGGCCGAGCAGGGTGCGATCGACTCGAGGACCGCGATCTGCGTGCTGACCCACGACCCCAAGTTCGACGTACCGGCGCTGCGGGTGGCGCTGCGACTGCCCGAGGTCGACTACATCGGCGTGATGGGGTCGCGCCGCACCCACGACGACCGCATGAACCGGCTCCGAGAGGTCGGCGTGACCGACGCCGAGCTGGGCCGGCTGGCCAGCCCCATCGGCCTCGACCTGGGCGCCCGCACTCCGGAAGAGACCGCGGTGTCGATCGCCGCGGAGATCATCGCGCGTCGCTGGGGCGGCGGCGGCCGGCCATTGACCGAGGTCGACGGCCGGATCCACCACAATTGATTAGATGAGACAAATAGGGTGGAAATGTCGCTCTCCAATACGATAACGTCACTCTTCAATCGTTGGAGGGGAGTGAATGCGTGACTGACACGGTTGCGACCCGATACGCGGGCACCCGCGTCTCCCGCGTCGAGGACAACCGCCTTCTCACCGGCCGCGGCACCTTCGTCGACGACGTCACAAGGCCCGGCATGTTGCATGCCTGCTTCGTTCGCAGCCCCTTCGCACACGCGAAGATCAACGGCATCGACGCCGGCGCGGCCCTCGCCCTGCCCGGTGTGCGTGCGGTGTTCACGGCCGCGGACCTCAATGGGGACGTCAAGGAGGCGTGGCACGCCGTCGCGGGCAAGGACGTCCCGGACACACCACGCCCGCCGCTGGCAGAGGGCGAGGTGAAGTTCGTCGGTGATCCGGTCGCGCTCGTCGTCGCCGACAGCCGTTACCTCGCCGAGGACGCCGTCGAGTTGGTGGATGTCGACTACGAGCCCCTGCCGGCCGTCGCCGACTTCACTCAAGCCGTGGGTTCCGATGTCGTCGTCCACGACGCCTACCCCGACAACGTCGCGGGCGGAATGGGAGGCGCGCCGCCGGACGAGGAGACGTTTTCATCCGCTGAGCACGTCGCTGAAGCGAATGTCTACCAACAGATCTACGCGCCGGTGCCGATGGAGACGCGCGGCATGGTCGTCGAGTGGGAGGCGTCGTCGGAGGAGCTGACGGTGTGGGCGTCCACCCAGACACCGCACGAGCTGCGGGCGTTCGCCGCGCGACTGCTCGGCATCCCAGCGCAGGGCGTGCGGGTCATCATGCGCGACACCGGCGGTGGGTTCGGGCAGAAGGTCGTCCCGATGCGCGAGGACATGTGCATCCTGCTGGCCGCGCGCAAGGTGCCCTTCGCGCTGAAGTGGATCGAGGACCGGCGCGAGAACCTGATGTCGGCGGGTCAGGCGCGCCATGTCGACGGCAAGGCCAGGATGGCGTTCGACGACGAGGGCAACATCCTTGCCGCGGACATCGACTTCACGTACGACATCGGCGCGTATCCGACGCCGTACCCGGTATTGACAACCGCGGCCGTCGGCATGTTCTTTCCTGGGCCGTACCGCGTGCCGAAGGCGAGCTTCAACTACAAGACGGTGTTCTCGAACACCGCGGGCCTTGCGGCCTACCGCGGTCCGTGGCAGTACGAAACCCTCACGCGGGAAATCCTTCTCGACATCGCCGCGCGCAAGATGGACATGGACCCCGTCGAGCTGCGCCGCCGCAACATCCTGCGCGGCGACGAGATGCCGTACTTCAACCCCAACGGCATGCCCTACGACCACGTCGCTCCCGCGGACACCTTCGAGCAGGCGGTGAAGATCCTCGACCACGAGGGCTTTCGTCGCGAACAGGCCGACGCGCTGGCCGAGGGCCGCTACATCGGCCTTGGCTTCTCGGCGTACATCGAGCCGACGGGCGCCGCGACCGGGCACCTCGCCACCGAGGGCGCGACCATCCGGATGGAGCCGACGGGCAAGATCAACGTCTACGTCAACGGCGGTTCGACCGGCAACAGCATTGAGACGACGGTCGTGCAGCTGACCGCCGACGCGCTGGGCGCCAACATCGAAGACGTCTCGACCATCCAGGGCGACACGGCGGTCACGCCGTACGGCGCCGGGACTCAGGGCAGCCGGTCCGGTCCCATGACCGCGGGCGCCGTGAGCGAGGCGGGCGGCATGCTGCGGAAGCAGATAGTGGCTATGGCCGCACATCGGCTCGGGGTCGACGAAGACCAGATCGAACTGAGCGGTTCGAAAGCCCTTGTGCGCGAAGACCCGCCTGGAGAATCCAGGAGCGTTACTTTCGCCGACATCGCGTACCGCTCGTACTACGAGCCGCAGCAACTGCCACCTGGGATGGCGGCGACGCTGGAGGCGACCGCGCGCTTCACTTCACAGACGATGATCCACTGGGCGAACGCCACGCACGCATGCACGTGCGAGGTGGATGTTGAGACGGGGCGGGTGAGCCTGACGCGCTACATCGTCAGCGAGGACGTCGGCGCGATGATCAACCCCAATGTGGTCGAGGGACAAATCGCGGGGGGCACGGTCCAGGGGATCGGCGGCGCGCTGCTGGAGAACATGGTCTACGACGACGACGGAAACCCGCTGTCGTCAACGTTTGTCGACTACTTGCTGCCGACGGCAACCGAGGTCCCGCCCATCGAATACGGCCACATCGAGATCCCGGGGCCAGGGGTCGGCGGCTACAAGGGCGTCGGCGAGGGCGGTGCCATCGGTTCGACACCCGCGGTGATCAACGCGATCAACGACGCGTTGGCGCCGCTGGGTGTAACACTGACGCGCTTGCCGGCATCGCCCGCGGCGATCGTCGAGTTGCTGGAACAGGCACGGAAGTAAGGACTTCAATCGTGGAACTGAACAACGAATTTCGTGTCGCGGTGCCGGCGGCGAAGACTTGGGAGGTACTCACCGACGTCGAGCGCGTCGCTCCCTGCCTTCCCGGCGCCACCCTGCTGTCTGTCGACGGTGACGAGTTCACCGGTGCGGTGAAGGTCAAGGTCGGCCCGATCACCGTGTCCTACAAGGGAAATGCGGCGTTCGTCGAGAAGGACGCAGCGGCGCAGCGGGTAGTGCTCAGGGCCACTGGCAAGGAAACGCGCGGCAACGGGAATGCGGCCGCCGTCGTCACCGCCCAGCTCAAGGATGAGGGTGCCGCCACCAGCGTGGTGATCACCACGGATCTGACGATCTCGGGCAAGGCGGTTCAGTTCGGCCGCGGTGTGCTTGCCGACGTCGCAGGCAATCTGATCGCGCAGTTCGCCAAGGCGCTTGAGGCCGACATCCTCGGTGGCGCCCCGGCGGCGACTACCGCGCCGACGGCCGAAACGATTTCTGCGGCAAGTCAACCCGACATCGGCGACTCGGTCGATCTCCTCAAGGTTGTCGCCGTACCGATGGCCAAGAGGGCCGCGCCGGCGCTCGCCGCACTGGCGGCCGGTGCCGCGATCGGCTTCCTATTGGGACGCCGAAACCGGTCGGTGTCATGAAGGCTGCCGCGTTCGCCTATCACCGCCCCGAGGCCGTCGAGGAGGCCGTCGATCTGCTCGCCGAGTACGGCGATGACGCGAAGATCCTCGCCGGCGGCCAGAGCCTGGTGCCAATGCTGGCCATGCGCCTCACCCATTTCGACAACCTCGTCGACATTTCGCGGATCGACGAGCTCGTCGGAATCGACCTTGACGACGACGAAGTTCGCATCGGGGCGGCCACCCCACACGCATTCGTGGGGATGGACGACGAGGTGGCCGACTCGGTGCCGCTGCTGACGCTGGCGACGCCCTACATCGGCCACTTTCAGATCCGCACTCGCGGCACGCTGGGTGGCGCGATCGCCCACGCCGATCCGGCGGCGGAGTATGCCGCGGTGGCGGTGGCGCTCGACGCGCACATGGAAGCGGTGTCTCCTCGTGGCGCGCGTGATATCCCGGCGAACGAGTTCTTTACCGGCCTGTGGGAGAACTCGATGGCGGCCGATGAAATCCTCACTGCCGTGCGGTTCCCGGTGTGGGGTACGCGGTCGGGCTTCGCTGTGGAAGAGTTCGCCCGTCGGCACGGGGATTTCGCCATCGCCGGTGCCGCCGTCGCGGTCGAGCTCGATGACCAAGCGCGCGTGAGCCGATGCGGCGTAGGGCTTCTCGGCCTGGGATCGACTCCGCTGCGCGGCTCCCCCGCCGAGGAGGCCGTCGTCGGCCGTGCCGTCGGCGACATCACCGCAGGCGAGGTCGGCCAGCTGGCCATCAGTTCACTCGACGAGATCCCGGCCGACCTTCAAGGGTCTGCCGCCTATCGATCCAAGGTCGGCGCCACGATGGTGGCCCGGGCCTGGGAATCTGCAACCGCGGAGGCAAGCAATGCATGAGTGGCCGGTGAAGGTGTCCGTGAACGGACAGCCGACCGAAGCGACCGTGGAGCCGCGGCTGACGCTGGCGGATTACCTCCGCGAAAAGTGTGGCCTCACAGGCACGCATCTGGGTTGCGAGCACGGTGCGTGCGGGGCGTGCACGGTGCTGGTCGATGGGCAGGCGATGCGCTCGTGTCTGATGTTCGCCGTGCAGGCGGACGGTTCTGAGGTGACGACGGTCGAGGGCGTCGCATCCGGGGACGGAGCGCTCTCGCCGGTGCAGGCCGCATTGCGGGAGTGCCACGGCCTTCAATGTGGGTTCTGCACTCCGGGATTCGTCATGTCGATCACTGCGCTGCTGCGGGACAATCCGCAGCCCACAGACGAGGAGATCCGCGAAGGGCTGTCCGGCAACTTCTGCCGCTGTACCGGTTATCAGGGCATCGTCAATGCCGTGCACCGCGCGGCGGAAATGCAGGCCTGATCCCTGAAGGCGCTGAAGGACAAGGGCATCAGCGGTGTGCGCACCGGGAAGGCGTGAGTATGCGCGGGCCAGTTTCGGTGATGGCGATGGTGTGCTCGGAGTGGGCGGTGTTCGACCCGTCTGCCGAGCGCAGGGTCCAGCCGTCGGCATCGATGACCAGACGATCGCTGCCTCGTGCCCACCACGGTTCGAGCGCGAAGGTCATGCCCGGCCGCAGCAGCAATCCGCGCCCATGCCGTCCGCGATTGGGGATGTGGGGATCCTCGTGCATGGTGCGACCTAATCCATGCCCGCCGAATTCGGCGTTGACGCGATATCCGGCGTCGGCAGCGACTTCGCCGATTGCGGCGGAGATGTCACCGAGTCGACCGCCGGGTACCGCTGCGGCGATACCTGCGTCAAGGGCTCGTTGCGT
>JAJKIB010000044.1 GCA_021154745.1 Mycobacterium sp. | reverse complement strand
GCGTCCACGACGTTGGCCTCCATCCGGGTGTCCCACGCACCGCGCGCCTCGGCCTGGTCCGCGTAGGCGGTGGCCGCGGCGAACGCCAAATCCCGGCTGTAGCGCAGGATTCCGGCCGTCATCGCCGTCAGCTGCTCCTCCGACCGGGCCAGCAGCGGCACCACTTCCTCCATGAACTCCATCGTGGTGCGCACCATCTCGACGGATTGTCGCAGTGCGATGCGCCGCCGCAGATCATGGGGGACCACCTCGAAGGCCTGGGCCGTATAGCCGACATCGCTCTGCGGGTTGCGCATCCACTCGACGAAGTTGACCACCGCGGTCTGGACCACCAATTGGACGCTGGCGCGCTGCGACGCATCGAGGTCGGCGAAGAACGGCAGCCGCTCCTCCAAAGCGTGCACCGCCTCGGTAGCCAGCCGGCCCGAGTACTGCTTCAGCCGACGCAACACCGAATCGGGGACGGTCTCCAGTACTTCGACCGTCGACTTCGGCGGGATGTACCTATTGTCGGGCATCCCTAAAAGCTACGCCATTACGCTGTTAGTTTCCTATAACGTCGTGTCGCCTCCGGCGACGCTAACGAGGCCGCTGTCATCAGGCGACGCGCGGCCTAATGTCGTGGCCTAAGCCACTCCGGGGTCCGACGTCTGCTCCGGCGCGGCCATCACGTCGTCGATCTTGTACTTGCGGGCGGCCTCGACCGCGACCGATTCATCGATGTTCGCGTCGCGCGCCAGGCCCTCGAGGACTCCGACGGCGACCGACTCCGCGTCGGTGTTGAAGTACCGCCGCGCCGCAGGACGGGTGTCGGAGAACCCGAAGCCGTCGGTGCCCAGTGTGATGTAGGTGCCCGGCACCCACGGCCGGATCAACTCCGGAACGCCGCGCATCCAGTCCGACACCGCAACCACCGGTCCCGCAGCCTCCGCGAGCGCCGTGGTGATGTACGGAGTTCCCGCGGGCCGCTCGGGATGGCGCAGTCGTTCCTTCTCTATCTGCACGCCGTCGCGGTTGAGCTCACCCCAACTCGTCACCGACCACACGTCGGCCGCGACATCCCACTCGTCGGCGAGCAGGTTCGCCGCACGCAGCGCTTCGGGCATGGCGACACCAGAGGCGAGGATCTGGGCGACGTGCGTGCGCTTCTCCGGCGCCTGCCGGTAGCGGTAGATGCCGCGCAGCAGCGCCTCGACGTCGAGACCCTCGGGTTCGGCCGGCTGCACGTACGGCTCGTTGTAGATCGTCAGATAGAAGTAGACGTTCTCCGGATTCTCGCCGTACATGCGGTGCAGACCGCTCTCCACGATGTAGGCGATCTCGTAGGCGAACGCTGGGTCGTAGGAAACCACCGCCGGGTTGGTGGAGGCCAGCAGCAGCGAGTGCCCGTCGGCGTGCTGCAGGCCCTCCCCGGTGAGCGTGGTGCGGCCTGCGGTCGCCCCGAGGACGAAGCCGCGGGTCATCTGATCGGCGGCAGCCCAGAACTCGTCGCCGGTGCGCTGGAAACCGAACATCGAATAGAAGATGTAGACCGGGATCATCGGTTCGTTTTGCGTCGCGTACGACGTGCCCGCCGCGATGAATGACGCCGTCGAGCCGGCCTCATTGATGCCCTCGTGCAGGATCTGGCCGATTTCACTTTCCTTGTACGCCAACATCAATTCGGCGTCGACGGACGTGTACAGCTGGCCGTTGCGGTTGTAGATCTTAAGATTCGGGAACCACGAGTCCATGCCGAAAGTGCGCGCCTCGTCCGGGATGATGGGAACGATGCGCGGCCCAATCTGCTTGTCGCGCAACAGTTCTTTGAACGTCCGCACGGTCGCCATCGTGGTGGCCACCTCTTGGTTGCCCGACCCCTTCTTGAGCGCCTTGTAGGCGTCCCGACCGGGCAGCGTGAGCACCTTTGACTTGGTGCGCCGCTCCGGTACGAACCCACCGAGCGCCCGCCTGCGCTCCAGCATGTAGCGGATCTCCGGCGCCTCCGGACCCGGGTGGAAGTACGGCGGCAGATACGGGTTCTTCTCCAGTTCCTCGTCGCTGACGGGGATACGGATGGCGTCCCGGAAGTACTTGAGGTCTTCAATCGCAAGCTTTTTCATCTGGTGGGTGGCGTTGCGGCCCTGGAAGTGTGCGCCCAGCGAGTAACCCTTGATGGTCTTGGCCAGGATCACCGTGGGCTGACCCTTGTGCTCTGTGGCCGCGCGGTAGGCGGCGTAAACCTTGCGGTAGTCGTGGCCGCCGCGCTTGAGGTTCCAGATCTCGGTGTCCGACATCTTCTCGACCAGTTGTTTGGTGCGCGGGTCGCGGCCGAAGAAGTGGTCGCGGACGTAGGCCCCGTCGTTGGCCTTGTAGGTCTGGTAGTCACCGTCCGGTGTGCTGTTCATCAGGTTGACCAACGCGCCGTCGCGGTCGGCATGCAGCAGGGCATCCCATTCGCGGCCCCACACCACCTTGATGACGTTCCAGCCCGCACCCCGGAAGAACGACTCCAGCTCCTGGATGATCTTGCCGTTTCCGCGAACCGGACCGTCGAGGCGCTGCAGGTTGCAGTTGATCACGAACGTCAGGTTGTCCAGGCCCTCCAGCGCGGCGACGTGGGCCAGGCCGCGGCTTTCCGGCTCGTCCATCTCGCCGTCGCCGAGGAAGGCCCAGACGTGCTGGTCGGAGGTGTCCTTGATGCCCCGGTCATGCAGGTAGTGGTTGAACCGGGCCTGATAGATCGCACTCATCGGGCCAAGGCCCATCGACACCGTGGGGAACTCCCAGAAGTCCGGCATCAGGCGGGGATGGGGGTAGGACGGCAGCCCGCCGCCGGGATGACTGTGCTCCTGGCGGAAGCCGTCGAGTTGGTCAGCGGTTAGCCGGCCCTCGAGAAATGCGCGCGCGTAGATACCCGGCGAGGCATGGCCCTGGATGTACACCTGATCGCCGCCGCCCGGATGCGCCTTGCCGCGGAAGAAGTGGTTGAAGCCGACTTCGTACAGAGCCGCCGACGACGCATAGGTCGAAATATGGCCTCCCACACCGACTCCCGGACGCTGTGCCCGGTGCACCATGATCGCGGCGTTCCATCGGATCCACGCCCGGTAGCGCCGCTCGACGTCCTCATCGCCGGGAAACCACGGCTCGAGTTCGGTCGGGATGGTGTTCACGTAGTCGGTCGACGTCAGTGCGGGGATGGCCACCCGCTGTTCGCCGGAGCGTTCCAGCAACCGCAACATCAGGTAGCGCGCCCGCGCAGGCCCCGACCGCGCCAGCAACTCATCGAACGACTCCAGCCATTCGGAGGTCTCTTCCGGATCGATGTCGGGCAGATACGATGCGACGCCTTCACGAATCACCCGAACCCGATCGGGTTCGGCTGCGGTGCTGGAGTTTTGGGCCAGGTCCTGGCGCGCGAACTCGGTGGTCAACTTCCGCTCCTTGTTAGGCGGTATAGGTGCTTCTTTGCTTGTGGCGCCCTCTATCGTCCCCCCATCGTGCCCCACTCGCACTGCCGGGTGTGCGGAGTGAATGAACCCGCAACCGCCGGTACGAACCGGTAACGTCTGCAGACCGTGCTGATCGGAGGGTCGTCCCGCAAGCGGCTGCGGATCGCGGCCCTGGTGATGGGCACGCTGGCAGCCACGGCGATGATCATCGTCGGCTGCAACAGCGTCACATCGGGCAGTCCCACGGTCGATCGGGCCGACGCACCGGTGTATCGGGCGTCGGTGTCCGCTTCGATCGAGGAGTCGGCCGAAAGCTCGAGCTCCCGCGAATCCCAACGCCAGGAGTCGCTCACCACGCAGGCGATCCACTCGTCGTGTGAAGCATTGAGTTCGTCCAGCGTGGACGCCATCACCGCGGTGAACAACTACGTCGAAGCCGTCAACAAGAACGGCGGCGATGCGGCGGCCAAGGCGCCCCCCGCCATCGATGCGCTCAACCACAGCGCCGATCTGGTTGCGCGAAGCTTGTCCGACCCGCTGGCCCCCAACCTCAGGGACGCGCTCACGGCGTGGGTCGACGCGGCCAGGGGGCTGGGGACCGCGATCGCAGGCAACTACGGGCCCGACGAATTCAACGCGGCGATCACCAAACTGAACGACACAAAGACCACCGCGCTGAACCTGTGCGACGCGGCATATCGATGAACCTGACCGCCGGTCGTCGGTGTTCGCCCCCCGGCGTGCGACGATAGGGCTCAGACATCGCCGAGCGCATCCTGCGCTCGAGCTGGCTGAAGGAGGACCGACCGTGGTCGCGGCGGATGACGCCCCGAACTACGCCCGCAGACTGGGCATCCAAAAAGATCAGGTTGTGCAGGAGTTGGGCTGGGACGAGGACACCGACGACGACATCCGGGCCGACATCGAAGAGGCGTGTGGCGGCGAGCTGCTAGACGAGGACGCCGACGAGGTCATCGACGTCGTGTTGTTGTGGTGGCGCGACGGCGACGGCGACCTCGTCGACCGGCTGATGGATGCCATCACCCCGCTGGCAGACGACGGCGTGATCTGGGTTGTCACGCCGAAGACCGGCAAGCCGGGTCACGTGCAGCCGGCCGAGATCGCCGAATCCGCTCCGACGGCCGGCCTGATGCAAACGTCGTCAGCCAATCTCGGCGACTGGAGCGCGAGCAGGCTGGTGCAGCCGAAGTCCAAGGCGGCGGGAAGGCGCTAGTGCTGGCTGAAGGCACCGAGGCGCCGGACTTCACGCTCAAGGACCAGAATGGCCGGTCCGTCACGCTGAGCACGTTCCGCGGCGACAAGAACGTGCTGCTGGTGTTCTTTCCGCTCGCGTTCACCGGCATCTGCCAGGGTGAGCTGGACGAGATCCGCGACCAGCTGCCGTCCTACGAGAACGACGAGACCGCCACGCTGGCGATCTCGGTGGGCCCGCCGCCGACCCACAAGATCTGGGCGACGCAGAGCGGCTTCACCTTTCCCCTGCTGTCCGACTTCTGGCCGCACGGCGCGGTCGCGCAGTCCTACGGCGTGTTCAACGACGACGCCGGCTTCGCCAACCGCGGCACTTTCGTCGTGGACCGCTCGGGCGTGATCCGGTTCGCCGAAATGAAGCAGCCAGGGGAGCCGCGCGATCAGGCCGTGTGGACGGATGCGCTCAAGGCGCTGCAGTCGGGTTCGTGAATTTCCACCTGCACGTCATCGACCTGTAGCCTGCCCGGCAAGGGCGCGTAGCTCAGTGGTAGAGCTCTGGTTTTACACACCAGCGGTCGGCGGTTCGATCCCGTCCGCGCCCACCCCTTTCTCCCAGTTCAAACGTGGTTATCCGCCGAGACGGGGAACCCCCGCTGTGCCAAGAATGTGCCAACCAGTATCCGGTCGCGCGCGATCACGACAACACACCAACTTCTCCCCACGGAGCTAGAAACGGCATCTGGTGGGGAGAAAAGTGCTCGCACGCGCGACCTGCGGCTTGCGACGATAGGCAGATGACTGGTGAATCGAGCGACGCATCCGACTTCTGGCGTTATGGCGCGTTACCCCAGCAGGTTGAGGGTCTCGATAGCGGCGGCAGGCCGTTTTATTTTCGAGCCCGCCACGGCGGGTGGGAGCTCTGGCGAGGGCCCGTCGGCGCCGAGCCGGATTACCTCCGCTGGGCCGACCGCAAAGAGTTAGTTCAGCCGATACAGCCAAGACGCCAGTTTCACGGTGTTGCGCCACAACATGGCGTTTGTGCTCACCATGGCTGCCGGTTCTGTCCTCGGCACCGTGGTTGGCGGCTTGCTGCTCGGTGTCGTCTCGAGCGCGCTGCTGATCGCGATCCTGGCTGTGTTGCTGCTCGTCTCGGCCATCAATGTTTGGCGGCACTAGTCGCCGGCGCACAGTTCACCAGGTGTTCGTTTATGCATTGATTCGATATCCATCAATATCGATGTGTGTCGAAGTCAGCGCTGCAGTTCATCGATGCGTCCGGATGTGTGATCGCCCCGCTCGCCAGGGAGCCGCTGTCGGCCGAGGCTGCCGCAGAACTGGCCGTCAAACTCAAGGCCTTGTCTGATCCGGTGCGGCTTCGGCTGCTCAGTGTGGTCGCCAGCCACGCCGGTGGTGAGGCGTGCGTGTGCGATTTGTCCGCCGGGATTGACCTGACCCAGCCGACCATCTCCCATCATCTGAAGATCCTGCGCACCGCCGGTCTACTGGACAGCCAACGGCGCGGCTCCTGGGTCTACTACCGGGTCGTCGCTGATGCGCTCCAACAGCTCTCGCTGCTGCTTGACACCAATACCGTTCTGACGAGCAGCTCGTGAATCATCCCGTCCTGCTGCCCCGGCGGTTGCTCGCCGAGTTCACCGGCACCGCAGTGCTCGTCACCGTGGTTGTCGGCTCCGGTATTGCGGCACAACGCCTTTCGCCGAACGACGTCGGACTACAGCTCTTAGAGAACTCCACCGCCACGGTGTTGGGCCTGGCTGTCCTGATCCTGCTGTTCGGGCCGGTCTCCGGTGCGCACTTAAACCCGGTCGTGTCGGCGGCGGACTGGCTGCTCGGACGTCGCGCCGGGACCGGTATCAGCGCCAGCCACGTCGTCTCTTACACGATCGCTCAATCACTGGGCGGCGTGGTGGACGCGGTCCTGGCCAACATCATGTTCGACCGCCAAGTGTTCGAGATCGCCACCAAGGACCGCATCACGACCGGTCATCTCGTCGGCGAGGTCGTCGCCACTGCTGGGCTGATCGCGCTGATCTTCGCGCTGGCCCGTAGCGGGCGAGCGGCGCTATCCGCCGCGGCTGTCGGCGCGTACATCGGCGCGGCCTACTGGTTCACCAGCTCAACCTCGTTCGCCAACCCTGCGGTGACCGTCGGGCGCACGTTCTCTGACACCTTCGCCGGCATCGCGCCCGCATCAGCGCCGGGCTTCATCCTTGCCCAAATCGTCGGCGCAGGGGTCGGTCTCACTCTGATTGCCGCCCTTTACCCCGACACTGCCCGGACCGCCGACGACGTGGTGGTACCCCATCACCTCACCAGCGCGGCCACCAATCTCGAGACCGAACACAGGAGTTCGCCATGACAGACACCCCCGTCACTCACGATCTGCGTCGCGCCCTATCCATCGACCAACAGGTCGCCCTGAAGACAGCGGCCACCCGGCTGCGGCGCGACTACGACGGCACCTTCGGGGTGGAAACAATCGAACGGTTTCTGCACTCCTCCTACGACCAGTTCGCCGGTCGCGCCACCGTCCCCAACTTCCTGCCTCTACTGGCAGAACGCTTCGCCCGCCAACGGCTCAATGCCCTTGCGCGCGTTGAGGGCAAGGTCACCGACGGCAAGCCCACCGTGCTGTTCTTGTGCACCCACAACGCTGGCCGCTCCCAGATGGCGCTGGGCTACTTCACCCATATGGCCGGAGACGACGCCGTCGCCTGATCCGGCGGCTCTGAACCCGGAAACGAGATCAACCCTTCGGCGATCGAGGCGATCGCCGAAGTGGGCATCGACATCACCGGCGAGTTCCCTAAACCCTGGACCGACGAGATCGTACAGGCCGCCGACGTCGTCATCACCATGGGCTGCGGCGACGCCTGCCCCATCTTCCCGGGCAAGCGATACGAGAACTGGGAATTGCCAGACCCCGCCGGTCAATCCGTCGACGCCGTCCGGCCCATCCGTGATGACATCGAACAACGCGTCCGCCACCTGCTGACCGATCTGGGAGTCACCGCCAGGTGATCGGATAAGTGGTGAACCAACCGACCAAACCGTCCGTCCTGTTCGTCTGCGTCAAGAACGCCGGCAAGTCGCAGATGGCCGCCGGGCTGATGCGCAAAATCGCAGCAGACTCCATTGACGTCTACTCCGGCGTAACCCAGCCCGGAACCGCCATCAATTCGCTCTCCGCCCAGGCACTGATGGAGGTCGGCGTGGACATCACCGACCAGACACCGAAACCCTTTGAGTCGCAATTGGTTCACGCCGTTGATGTAGTGGTGACATTAGGGCGGCAAGCCTTCGTCGAGCCGGTCGCGGTCACCCGGTTCGAGAACTGGGACACTGACGAACCATCCGAACGCGGCATCGACGGCATCGGACGTATGCGCCTGGTCCGAGACGACATCACCGCCCGCGTCGAGGATCTGCTCGACCGCATGCTCCCGTCCCCTTGACCGGACGGCTCGGGCGCTGCCTGTCTCGAAAGCTAGCTTCTCACCGGTCTTTTCAGGTCATCGTGCCTCAGCTGTCCGTCCCGGAAATCAGACCCGACGGCCGATACCGCCAGAGTGCGCGGGCACGTCACCACCGTTTGGTTCTCGGATCCACACTTCACGCAATTTGGCGCAGGCAGCGGCGCGCTATTGCCATCCGCGTAGTTGGTAGTAGCGGTCGCGTGGTTCGGTGGTGATCGGGTTGATGTGATGCGTGCGGCACCACGCGAAGTGGAATGAGGCGCCGATCAGCGGCAACGCGAAAACCAATATCCATGTCCACGGCCGCCCCACGGTCACGTCGATTACCAGCAGGATCGCCAGATAGATCAACCACCGCGCTATCCGGGTCCACAGCGGCGATTTCGCCTCAAAGTGTCCAAACAGCGGCGACAGCGCCGCAATCACCGCGGCCGCGGCAAGCCATTCAAGGTGCATCTGATTCGTCTTCTCCAACAGGCGATATGCCGTCGTAATTCGGCCGTGGCGGCCGCAAATCCTCAGTCGGCCGACGCAAGGACGGTGGCGAGGTCGGGCGGGACAGGCATGAGTGTCCTGAGGCCGGCGGCGACGCGGCCGGTGTTGCCTTCGGGGTAGCGCCCGCTCAGTGATCCGGGTGCGGCGACGATGATGCGCACGATCTGCCCCACGGCCTCCGGCCGGTCGTGTTGGCGTAGCGCTAAGGCCAGCATCGCGACGTGGTTGTGGGTGTGCAGCCAAGGATCTGGCTGGGAGATGATGTGGGCCCGTTCGAGGTGACGCCAGCGGGTATCGGGTGTGTCGGCCGTCTTGGCGGCGGTCATCTCCTGCCGATAGACGGCGCGGGCCTGACCGGAAACGGGGGCCATCGGTGCTTCTTTCGTGTGGTTAGTCGTCGCAGCAGTCGCAGTTCTCTTCGCCTGCAGCGGTTTTGGTGTTGACGGGTGAGGGCAGCAGGTGTCGCCCTTCCAGGCGTTGATGCCTTCTCTCACGGCGATCACGGCGATGCCCAAAGCGGCGATGGGGTCGGCCCACGACCACCCGAACAAGCTGTTGAGCAGCAGCCCGACCAGCAGGATGGCTGAGAGGTAGGTGCAGAGCAGGGTTTGTTTGGAGTCGGCGACCGCTGAGAGCGAGCCAAGTTCGCGTCCGGTGCGGCGTTGCGCGTACGACAGCACCGGCATGATCACCAGGCTGGCGGCGGCCAGGCCGATGCCGACGGGGGAGTGCTGGGCTTCGCCGAATCCGAAAAGCGACCTGATGGCGTCGCCGGTGACGTAGAGGGCTAGCCCGAAGAATGAGAAGGCGATGATGCGCAGCGCGATCTTCTCGCGGGCTTCGGGGTCCATGCCGGCGAATTGCCACGCGACCGCGGCCGCAGAGGACACCTCGATCACCGAGTCCAGGCCGAAACCGATCAACGCGGTCGAGGACACCCGTGTGCCTTCGGTGAGCGCGACGATGGCTTCGATGACGTTGTAGGTGATGGTGGCAGCCACAAACCAGCGGATCCGCCGCGAGAGCACCTCGCGGCGCTCGGTCGACAACACGGGACGAACGCCAGGCAAGCCGAGCTCAGCCATCAGCAGCATCCCTCCTGTTGCGCTTGCGGGCAGCACGCCGGATCCACGGCAAGAACGAGACCAATCAGGTCATCGAGGGCGTGCCCAATGCGGGGATCGGCAAGCTCATAGCGGGCGCGACGCCCCTCCGGGACCGCCACCACCAGCCCACAGCCCCGTAGGCAGGCCAGGTGATTCGACACGATCTGGCGTGACACCCCAATCTCCTCGGCCAGATCCGAGGGGTATCCGGGCGCCTTGCGAAGGCTCAGCAGGATCAGCGTGCGCGTGGTATCCGAGAGCGCATACCCGAACCGAGCCAACGCATCACTATGAATCGCCGTCTCCATGCCGCAATAGTACATGCATTGCTGTATCCAGAAAATGATGTACCGATGCTGTGGTCCAACAGCGCGATAATCGACCTACGCGACGCGATCCCAGACCTCGAGGAACCGCCATATGGCAACCGAGCAACCTACTGCCCGGTGGAACCGCTACTGGGACAAGAAATCCCGCTCCATCAGGGTGGTCCCATCATTGCACCGGGGACCATCATGCCGCCGCCCATCATCCCTTGCATCATCGCCGGCATTCCGTCGCGCACGAACCCGGTGACTTCTCGGGCGTGCGCGCGGATGGCTTGCACGATTTCAGCGTCGTCGGCGGTTTCCTCGGCGATCACGCCCGTGGGTGTCATCGTGAGCTGGCGGCGGTAGCTCGCGGCGTTTCGAAACAATGTCGGCAGGCTGTTGCTCATGCACATGACCTCGGCACCCTGCCCAACGTGTGAGTACATGCTCGACACGTGCGCTTGGAGCTGCGCAGCAAGGTCTGGCGAGTTCGATTGCGTGGTGGTGCGCACTCCGCCCGGGATTTCTTCGACAGAGCGAATTATCTCGTTGTGCCGGTTGAACATCTCCATATAGCGAGACATGTCCCCTGCAGAGACGCCCATCATGCCGCCACCGTCGTCGGTGAGTCGAATGGCTGGTGTCGGCGATCCGAGGATGCCTCGTAAGGCATAGCCTAGGCCCAGGACGGTGCCGGCACCAAGCGCAGCAAGGGCGGCTCGGCGGGAGAGCCGTGATTGAGAAGCCATGACGATCAACGATTTTCGCGGATCAGCGTTAGGCCGCGTCGATACTCGTCATCGTCAATCTCGCCGCGCGCGTAGCGCTGTGCGAGAACATCCTCAGCACCGGCCGGCGTTGCACTCGGATTGGCGTTACCGCTGCGCGACGGCGAGGCCACGTATCGCACCAACAACACCACGGCAGTGATCAACAGCGCCCAGAAGACAATCATGGCGACAGTCATCAGGACCCATCCACCCCAGCCCCAGTCGCCGCCGTACCACATCATCATCATCGACCGCCTTCCCTAAATCTCTCCGGGTCCTTTCTGTTTGGTCGCTCAAAAACCACGGGACCTCACTCGCCGCGCCTCGGAGGCAGAACGCCTCAGAGGCCGCACATGAGGGCACCTGAGGACGCCAGCACGGCAGTCATCACTGGTCCCGCCGCGATGATCGCCAGCGCGCCCGCCAGTGCAGCGGATGCGCGGACCCTCGCATGCACGGCCGACGGCACGATCAGGCGCTCGGCGCGACTCAGCACAGCGACGTCGGCCGCGCCGAGTGCTTCAGCGGGAGCAGCGCCGGACAATGCGAGTAGCCCGGACAACAAAGCTCGGCTTCCGTGCTGACGGGCGGCCGCATCATCGGCGCACATTTCCAGCAGCCGCGCCACTTCGCGAGGCGCTACGGCCATAAGCGGAAATTGCGGGAACACCATCGCCAAACTCCGCAGCGTCGCAACCACATTCGGGTGATGCCCGGCGAGATGCGCTCGCTCATGGGCAACGACGGCACCGAGCTGGTGATCGTCCAGCGCAGCCAGTGCACCCGATGTGACGACGATGGCCGGCGGCCGACCGGACACACAGTAGGCGGCCGGTTTCATCGCGTCGAGAACGACCACGTCACTGTGACCGGTGCGACGGCCCACGATCCGAACCGCGTCAGCATGCTCGTGGGCGCGCACACGTAAGCGCGACACCGTCCGTGCCAGCCGCACACCGATGAATACCGCGGCGGCAACGACGGCCACTGCTGCTGCGAGCAGCGCGATTTGGGGCACCACACCGGCATCGCCCACCGCAACGGCGTGCAACCGCATCAGGCATGAAACGAGAATGAGGCCGCCCCGCTGGTTCCAGTGGCGCCCAACATCGACAACGACCAGCACCACGGCCGCCGCCCATGTCAGCAGTACGCTGGCGACCGCTGTCAGCCACGCGGCGACACCGAAACGTGGCGCCTGCCCACCGCGGGTGAGCAACCGCAGCACCGGTGGCCCCACCACGATGACCGTGAAGCTGTACAGCAGCAGGCAGGCGGCGATGCTCACCGCTTATCCGCTCGTTTTCCGGGCCGACGAAGTGCCGCGCGGAGTCGTTCGGACTCCTCCGGACCAATCTGCTCAACGAAGTGACTCAGCACCAGATCGGGGCGTCCACCGGCCTCCAAGGCTTCTGACATCAGGCGCGCACTATGTTGCTCTCGCGACAGTGTGGGCCAGTATCGGTAGGCCTTCCCGTCACGCTCCCGAGCGAGCCAGCCCTTGGTGTGCAGGTTGTCCATTGTCGACATCACGGTGGTGTAGGCGATGTCGCGTTCGGCCGCGAGTTCGTCGAAGATTTCTCGCACTGTGGTTGGCGTTGCAGCGGCACGGTTCCAGATGCGGTCCATGATGACCGCCTCCAGTTCACCGAATCCTCGTATCCGCACGTGTGGCCTCCCGGATGTCGGCATCAAGCCTACGTCGCGCACTGTGGCGCCCCTCGATAACAATCGGTACTGTCTACGTACGTAGATAGTAGTACAGGACGGGCGATCATGCGAAGTGCAGCCATCATGGCCCACCGGCCGAGCGGCGGCGGGTAGCCATCGCGGTGGTGCGGTGAGTGACATTCTGGTCGGCACCTGAACTACCCCAGGTTTTGTTCCTACTCGGTTGCGAGGGCCGGGGTTGGCTGGCTCGCGGGGTGTGAGGCGCCGGTGAGGACGGCCTCGTACTCGGCGGTGTAGGCAGCGTCGAATCTGCTATATAGGTACGTAGACAGTAGAACATCGTGGCCGTCCGCAGGGCTGGGTAGGAGGAGTCATGGTTGGGTTGGCGGCGGCGATGACAACTCCGCATCGGCGCGATCGCCCTCATGGCGACCAACGGCCCGCAGGGCGGCCGGACCCACGATCGCGCCCGGCAGCAGCTGAAGCCGCCACGGCCGATGGTGCGGTGCCGGCGGGCGGGCAGCCGCGATGAGCGCGCAAAAGAAACCGCCGAACAGGCCCAAGAACAAGGACGGCGCCCGGGTGATGGCCGGGCTCGGCGGAACCGACCGGCGTCGCCTGCTCGTGCCCTTGGCCATGGGCGCGGTGGTTCTCGCGTTCATTGCGGTGATCGCAATTACCCTGGTGCACAAGAACTCCGAGAAGAATGTGTCCGTCGGGCCGCCTCCGCCAGCGGCGAGCAGTGACGGTTCGATCAGAATCGGGCCACGCGATGCCAAGGTCGTCGTGAGTGCGGTCGAAGACTTCCAGTGTCCGGCGTGCAAGAACTTCGAGGCCACCAGCGCTGCCGCGCTGGCCGACATCGCCAAAGGCCCCGCAGCGGTCGACTATCGGCCGATCGCCATACTCAACCGCATGTCATCCACCAACTACTCGACCCGGGCGGCAAGCGCGGCCTACTGCGTAGCTGAGGCCGACATCGGTAAGTGGCCGGCGTGGCACACCGCGATGTTCAACCAACAGGCACCCGAGGGCGGCGCCGGACTCACCGACGACAAGATCATCGACATCGCCCGCTCGGTGGGCATCGTGGGCGACCAAGTCGCGCAATGCATTTCCTCGCACAAATACGCCGACTACGTCGACGCCAACACGGCCAAGGCGACCAGTTCCGGAATCAACCACACCCCAACCGTGTCGGTTAACGGCAAGGAGATCTCGAACCCGAACCCCGACACGCTGCGAGCCGCCGTCGCTGACGCCGCCAAATAAGCACACAGAGACCGATCGATGTTCGGGAGGGTGTCGCGTGGCTATTACTGGTGCGCGGGAAGGAATTTGGCCGGGTCCTCAGCGAAGGCCTGCTGGCAAATCGCACAGCAGAAGGCGTAGGTGACACCCTGCCACACGGCGCGAGTTGTCACGTCGTCCGGGCGCAGAAGCAGACCGCACACCGGATCGGTTTCACGGTTCGCCCGGTCGGGATTGCGGCGGCGTACCTCGACGAGGCGTATCGGATCTGCAATGCCCTTCAGCCGTCGTGGGGACAATAAAGTGAACTGGGTGTCGGCGAGTTCCCCGGCCGCGTTATGGAGGTCTTGAGTGATCAGGAACTGTCCTGCGACACCGGCCGACGCCACCCGGGCGGCCAGATTGACCGTGGCGCCGACATAGTCGCCCTCGCGGTAGAGCACAGTGCCATGGTGTGCGCCGATGTGCAGAGCCGGAAATTGGGGCTCGGTTTCGATGACACTGTCGACAGCCAGGCCGAACTCGATGGCGTCCCTGGGCTTTCCGAACATCAGCATGAACGCATCGCCGATCTGCTTGAGAATCCGGCCGCCGTGCCGGGCTGCGCAGCCGCGCACCGTGCTGCTAAACCTGCGCAGCACATCGGCCGCGGCACGATCACCCATCGTTGCGGTCAATGGCGTGAAGCTCGCCAGGTCGACGAACAGGACGGTCGCTTGCTCCTCGCCCGGCGTCGCCGCCGGCGGGGTGGTGTCCTCGGCGAGATGGCGCAGCAAGTCCTCACGATTGGCTCGCCGATAGGCCCGCCGGTGGAAATACAACACGGCCGGCTCCAACAGATCCAGCACAGGCTTCCCGATGGCGAAATTGGCCTCCAGCAGCTCCCGGCCGGCCAGCCCCTCCGCGCGCAACGGCTCATGGACGTAATCGTGATAGGTGCGCACCACAGCATCAGCAAGCCGATCCGTGGCATCGGCCAACACGCGGACAATCTGCATCAGAGCATCGTGCGGCATCCCCAACTCCAGCGCCTTGGCCAACAAGCGCAACGTAGCCACGTCCGCCTCGGTGAACGCGGCGACGTCGCCCCAATCGAGCACGTCGGCCAGCTCCTCGATCACCGCATCATCGAGGCCAAGCTCGCAGGCGGCTTCGACCAGATTCGCTGCGTCATCACCAGGTTCGCCGAGTTCGTCGAACATTCCGAGCAGATCGCCTTGGCTGGCGACAGCCGACGCCAGCTGCTCGTCGCTGACGCCGCGGCTAACCGCGAACCTGATCAGCCGCAATCTGTGTAGAGAATCCGGCTCGAAGTCTCCATTCGACTGCCGATGCAGCAGCCCAGCGTCGGCATACCGACGAAGACGATCCTCAGACTCGCCACTCGCCGCCGCCAATTGGTCCAGACTCCAGGGCCCGGCCATGACCGCCATGCTAAAGCACTGCGTTAGCAGGCGGCTTAGTCTCGCGCCCTTGCCCGAACCATCGCATTCATGCTCGAAGGGTCAGCGCGTTCGTGTGCGACGGCTTGCCGGCGATGTAGCGGTGTTGAAAGTCCACGGTCGCGGCCGACGTCCTTCGGCAACTTCTACACAGACCGCGTCCTGGCCGCAGCAGAGTCCGACGCGCTACTCACCAAACGCTTCCTACACGTCATCAACCTTCTCGACCCGCCCACCCTTGCAAGCCCAACCAGATCGCCGCCGTTGTCGCCGGATTGTCCGGAGAGCAGCCAGTCTTCGCCTACCCCACACGGTGATGGTCTGGCCGGTCACATAGCGTCTGACCCACTACTCGGCCCGCCACCCGCCCTCATGGTGGCGGGCCGATTCACTGTTTTTGTAGCGTCACGGCTGAGGCTGGCCGCGAGTTCGACAAGCTCGCCACCTATTTGACAACCCCTCGCGACTTCCTTACCCGGGAGGTGAACTTGGTAGTCAGCCTCAGCCGGACGCCATACGCCCGCGTTAATTACTTCTCCCAGCCGGAACCATCTGTTACGCAGCTACGAAAGGTGTTCGCTATCCGTATAGGTTCGCGAACGGGACGCCGCGGCGCGCCGTTATGAGCTCGTGCGGCTCCGTCGTGAGCATCGGCGACGTCGAGTTGCGGTTGCTGCGCGGTGGCGGGATTGTTTGGCACGTTGTGCGGCCAGGGCGAGCGGCCACCACATCCCGTCGTCGGCATCCTGGAAGTAACCGGCGTCGCGAAGTGCACGCCCGCCCCAAACGGCGGTTCCTGGTGGTTGGGCAGGTCCGGGCCGGGGTACTCGATCACTGCGACCTTCGAGGTGCCGCGCGGTGACACGACGAATAGGAGGTCGGACGCGCGTGAACTCCAGCGACGACCAAAGCAGCGATGACGTCAGCGTGCATGACACCTCGGCTTTTCCCCTCGACCTGGACGACGAGTTCGAAAGCCCGTCCGGCGCGGCCGAGGCCGAGATGTGGGCTGAGGGGTTGCCCAGCGGCTCGGCGCTGCTTCTCGTCAACCGCGGGCGCAATGCTGGGGCCCACTTTTTGTTGAATCAACCCGTCACAACTGCCGGGCGACTTCCGGGCAGCGACATCTTCCTCGACGACATCACCGTCAGCCGACGACATGCCGAGTTTCAAATGGGAGACGGACAACATCGCATCGTGGACACTGGCAGCCTCAACAAAACCTATGTCAACGGTCGACCTGTCGAATCGGCGATTCTGGCCAACGGCGACCAGATACAAATCGGCAAATTCCGTCTGGTGTTCTTAAACGCGGCACCGACAAGTTGACCCGTGAATCTCGCTCATGCCGGCCAGCATCGGATCGCGCAGGCAGCGAAACGTCAGCACATACGCGTACATTCGCCTGGATTTACGACCCCCATCCCTGCGACATGCGCGCTGTGGGCGATGTTCTTAGTCGCACAACGCGGGACTCTCGACTCGGATCGAGCTGAGGAGGCCGCGACGATGAAGGCAGACGGGTTGGCGGTGGCCAAACTCGGTGACCACGCCGTGGTACTCGGCGCCAGTATGGGCGGGTTGCTCGCCGCGCGGTTGCTGGCCGACTTCTACCGCACCGTAACGATCGTCGAACGCGACGTGCTGCCGAGCGATCCGGTCAACCGGCGCGGGGTTCCCCAGGGCCGCCACGCCACGCTCTGCTACCCGCGGCTCGGGGATTCTCGACGAGCTCTTTCCGGGACTTCTCACCGAGCTCGTCGCCGGTGGAGCACCAATCTTCGACTGCACCGACCCGTCCGAAGCGTACTTCTCGTTCGGCGGCCATGTTTTCGGCGGCATGGCCGACCCAAAGACCCGGTGCCGGCGTTTCTGCCAAGCAGGCCCGCTGTTGGAATGCCTTGTCCGGCACCGGGTAGGCGGTATTGACAACATCACCGTTCTCGACGACCACGATGTCGTCGATCTCACGTCCACCAGGGCGCAATCGTGTCACCGGCGCACGGGTGTGTGTGCCCGTGGCAGCGGCGCAGAACGGGTCCTCGCCGCAGACCTGGTGGTTGATGCCACAGGCCGCGGGTCGGGAACCCCGACGTTCCTGGACCACCTCGGATAAGACCGCCCGGCAGAGGACTTCATCAATGTGCACGTGACCTACGCAAGCCAACTGCTGCGGCTCCCGCCGGGTGTGCTCACCGAGCGGATAGTGCTCCACCTGGATCTTCACCGCCATCGGGATGGCCGGCCGAGGCCCCTGCACAACTAACCGACATGCTCGCGTTCGTCGAAGACTTCATCCCGCCGCACGTGTTGTACGCGCTGCTTGACGCCGAGCCGTTGGCTGAGGTCGCCCGCCACCGGATGCCCTCAAGCCAATGGCGACGCTACGACAAATTGCGGCGATTCGCGGCTGGTCTGCTCGCCCTCGGCGATGCCATCTGCAGCTTCAACCCTATTTACGGCCAAGGAATGACGGTGGCGGCGCTCCAGGCAGCGGCACTCCAGCAGCGCCTGCGACAGGGCGAAGCCCGCTTGGCGCGACGGTACTTCCGTGCCTCTGCCAAGCCGATCGGCGTGGCCTGGCGGCTCGCCGCTGGCGGGGACCTCAATCTGCCCGAGGTCCAGGCACCCCGATCACTATCAGTGCGCATCGCCAACAGCTATGTCGACCGGCTCCAGCGCACCGCCGAGTCCGACTTCGTTGTCGCGCAACAGTTCTTGAAGGTCACCGGGCTCATCGACCCCCGGCACGGCTGCTGCATCCGACTGTTCTGTTCCGCATCGCGGCCGCCAGCTGGCGTCGGCGCAGCCATCAGCGCTCCCCACCCTGCGCGGTTCGCTTGGCTTCTTGGGGCTGGCCGATTAGCGCTATTTGGTCACGCTGACAATACGAATAGCGCACTACTCGTGACCGATACCGCGGCTCCCTGCCATCCTTTGAAGATCGGCCCACCTGGGGCCGCGACCAAAGAAAAGCAACATCATGAACACCACCCACAACCGTAAGAAATTGATCACCTCTGCACTGGGCGCAGCCGTCGCCGGCGCCGCAGTTCCCGCTGTCCTGTTTTTGGGTTCGGGCACCGCGGCCGCACTGCCACAGATCAATCCATATCCGAAGATTGGTCTGGGGAATGTCACCGTCCAGGTTGCCGACGTCAATGGGCAGAGTGACTGGTGCACCTTCCACGCGAGACAAATAGGTGGCCTCGGCATTTACGACTCCCTGCCATTCTTTCTGGGGCAGAACGCACAAGCTGACGTGGTGATCTGGCCGGCACTTCCGACCGGCTACACATGGGACACCTGGGTGACCTGTAATTATCCGGGCGGAAATAGCCCCGTTGTGCAGGCCCAGTTCTGAGCACATCACGCACGCCCGCGCGGGCAGGCGGCTCGAACTGCATAGGTATCGAATCGCTCGTGCTTAAGACTGATCGTCGACCTTGTCACGCCTCTTTTTTGCTGGGCTTCGGCCCGGCCACACCTGTCACGCGCGATCTATCTATCAAAATTTTCCAATCGGCGCCCGGCACCTGTTGTGTCCCAGCATGATTAGCAACCGCGGTGAACCCGAAAAACGTTGTCATCCAACAGAATCTGGCACTGGTCAGAGGATTGGCCTGATTCTCGGTGAACGCGCGGCGTCGCGTCGCTGCCGGGGGACGACCCGGCGATCTGACGCACAAAAAAAGTTATTGCTGGAGGGCGAACCGCTGGTCGCCGTCACTCGTGTACGTGAGTAGGGCGCGAAGAAGTTGGGCCTCGGCCTATCGGAGGCTGAGCCGTTCGATGATGAGAACTTGCTTGCTCTCTGCGCGGAATGCAACGCGGGCCAAGGGCGCGACACGCTACCGCTGCGGCTCATGGCGACCGTGCTGCGTGTGCGGATTGCCCGCCGCAGCCGGAATGCGTCGTGAGTGAGCACTACCCGTTGAGGGCGCTGCCATGCTGGTCGGTTAGGCGGTGAACGCTGCTTTGTACTGGTCGGCGACGGACGGGTTCAGCTTGCCGCTGACTCGCAGGAGGAGATTGCCCCGCAAGGTGGCGTATTCGGTCCCGAGGATCGGCGCCGCGCTCAGAACAGTCTTGAGGTAGTCGGCGCGTTGCTGGGCGGCTGCGGCGTCCGGCCACTGTTCGACTCCGGCACCGCAGATGATGCCGGGTTTCGTCTTGTCGCACTCGTCGCCTGCGCGCGGGTCGACGATTACGGTCGCGGCCACGTACCAGCTCGTCCGGCCGATCATGTTATTGGCGTCGTTGTCACCAGTGATCGTGATGAGGGTTACCTCCGGAATGGCTGCTTTGATCGCGTCGGCGGCCGTCTGGGCGGTCGCCTGCTCGCTAGGTTGGGGTGTCGCTGCCTTGGTCGCGGCCGCCGCGGCGCTTCCATCGCTGTTGTCGTGGTGGCTCGGTGCGCAGGCGACCGCGCAGGCCACCACGACGGCGAAGCAGATCGGTTTGAGCACAGACAGCGAGATCATGATTGCGTAGTTAACCACCTCGACTCTTCCCGAACGACACGCCGGGGTGCGCAATTCGTCACGACACGCCGCACCATTATCGATGCCCAGCCACGGCGCAAGACGAACCGGGCGCTATGAGCTGCAGTTACCTGCGGGTGTCCGCCACAACTTCGAAGCCTGTTCCGAAGTTTTGAACCGGTTATCCCCAGGTCTGTTTGACAAGAATCTTCGACATATCCACACCGCATCCACGAGTAGCTAAACAGGGTCGTTTTGCAGAGCTCCCAGCAACATCTACCGTCCGAAATATGAGTTCGCCACCGCGGGATGTACCGGCGGGTCGCATATCGATGCGGTCGCCGTGCGCCGGCTGTGGCTGTCTCGACGGGAGCATCACGACAAAAAAGGTCAGGACACTGTGCGGTGAGCCGAGTGTGACCGATTTGCTACAACGCGCCGCGGAGCGAGACTGGCCGGGAAGCGCGCTCGTTGCGAACCCGTCCAACGATTAGGCCGAGTCAGCGCACCCGGATTCTCATGCGCGACAACGGCGCCTGCGTGTTGTGCCACCCGAGTGACCTTCCGCTCGATGTGGGGCATTTGATTTCTGGGTATGACGGCCAGAAGTTAGGCCTGTCCGACGCCGAGCTCGCCAGTGACGACAACCTTGCCGCGATGTGCGCTGCGTGTAACTCCGGCCTATCAACTGAATCATTGCCATCGCGCTTGCTCGCTGCTGCGCTGTGGGCAGGCGCGAATGGAGGGGCGACGCGTCGCCCGGCCTGAAGGGCACGCTGACGACCGCAGGCTCGGCGCGGCCGTCCGCAGGCCCTCCGCAGTAGTGTCGTCGACAGCTCGCGGCTACCAACACATCCATCGCTCTGATCAGGGCCTTTCCGCCACAGCCGACGCAGCTTGATCTAACAAACTCCAAGAGGGACGGACTGTAAATCCGTCGGCGTATGCCTACAGTGGTTCGAATCCACTACCTGCCACCCAGGTCAGAAGCGGTCTTCGTCACGCTAGCTGTTGAAGATCGAAGAGCAAAGGGATCTCACCCCACCGCCACGCCAGCACCCGCTGGCGATGTAGTGCGACTCGGCT